>CAYTLH010000210.1:0-3979 GCA_964438525.1 uncultured Demequinaceae bacterium
TGTGCATGTCGATGCGCGGCGTGCGCAAGCCCGGCTCGCGCACCGTGACCAGTGCCGTCCGCGGCGTGATGCGTGACGCCGCCACCCGAGCGGAGGCCATGAGCCTCATCGCCGGGAGGTAGAGGGCCATGGGCGCGGCACGATGCCTCGTCATGGGGGTGCTCAACGTCACACCGGACTCCTTCTCGGATGGTGGACGCTTCGAGGACGTCGATCTGGCCATCGCCAGGGGGATCGAGCTTCGGGACGAGGGGGCGGACATCGTCGACGTCGGAGGTGAATCCACCCGGCCGGGGGCCGAGCGGGTGGAGCCGGGCGTCGAGATGAGCAGGATCCGGCCGGTCGTCAAGGCGCTCAGCCACGAGGGGATCACGGTGAGCGTGGACACGATGAGGGCCTCGACCGCGGCGGCCGCCATCGAGGTGGGAGCTACGATCGTCAACGACGTCTCCGGGGGGCTCTCCGATCCCGCGATGGCGCCCCTCGTGGCGGAGGCGACCGTCGACTACGTGGCCATGCACTGGAGGGCCCCGTCGACCGACATGGACGACTTCGACCGTTACGAGGATGTCGTCAGGGAGGTCAGAGACGAGCTGGAGGCCAGGGTGGTGGCGCTCGTCGAGGCGGGCGTCGACGCCGACAGGATCATCCTCGACCCCGGCCTCGGATTCGCTAAGGTCTCGGACACCAACTGGCCCCTCCTCGCCCGTCTCGAATGCCTGATGGGGCTCGGTCACCGGGTGCTGATCGGAGCCTCGCGCAAGCGCTTCCTCGGATCCGTTCTTCTTCACGACGAGGGCCCGTCGTCCCGCGAACACGCCACGACGGCCGTGACAGCCTTGGCCGCCGCCCACGGGGTGTGGGCGGTGAGGGTTCACGACGCGAAGGCCGCGAGAGACGCAGTTCACGTCGTCAGCGCTTGGCAGGCCGCCCGGGAAGGGGAAGGATGAGGGCATGGGAGTGAACTTCGCGCCATACCAATGGCATGGAAATCAAACCGATGCCGTCATCATCGAAGGCATCCAGGCGACGGCCAAGCACGGGGTCCTTCCCCAGGAGAAGGAGAAGCCTCAGCCCTTCATCGTCGATGTGGTGATCCACCTCGACACCAGGGCGGCCGCCAAGTCCGACGAGATCGCCCAGACCGTCGACTATACGGCCGCGGCCAAGGAGGTTGTCGCGCGCCTGACCGGCGAGCCGGCCGACCTCATCGAGACCGTCGCGGAGAGGATCGCGCGTGGCGTCCTCGAACTCGGATCGGCGCTGGCCGTCGACGTCGTCATCCACAAACCCCAGGCGGATCTGGGGGTGCCTCTCACCGACGTATACGCCCAGATCAGGCGAGAACTCAAGGGTGGGGACCTCTGGTCGGACAAGCGCATCGGATCGTCGGCCGGCCTCGCCGACGACCCCCTGTCCCCGGAGGCCATCCCGCCGCCCCAGGACGTACTGGACGAGCGGCCCGCATCGCCGGCCCCGGCCATTCTCGCCATCGGCGGGAACATCGGAGAGGCCGAATACACGCTCGCTCGAGCCATCGAGGACCTGTCCCGGGTCGAGGCAATCGCCGTCACCGCCGTATCGCCCCTCGTCGCGACCAAGCCGGTGGGGGGTCCTGCCCAGCCCGACTTTCTCAACGCCGTCGTCAAGGTCGATACGACGTTGTCCGCCCGGTCGCTCCTCCATATCTGCCAGGGGATCGAGATGATCCATGGGAGGGAGCGTTCCGTCCAGGACGGCCCCCGGACCCTCGATATCGACCTCATCGTCTACGGCGACCTCGTGGCCTCCACCCTCGACCTCGTCCTCCCACACCCACGGGCGTATGAGCGGGCCTTTGTCCTTTCTCCCTGGGCGGCGGTCGATCCCGGGGCGAAGATCCCGGCGTCGGGAAAGGCCGCCGGGGGGAAGGTCGCCGACCTCGCAGCCGCCGCACCCGACGCCAAGACCTGTACGGTCGTCAAGGATCCCTGGGATCCCGCGGCGGTTCTCAAAGCCAAGCGGGCGCAGCCTCCCGCACAGCCCCCTGCGCAACCCCCTCCGCCGCCCCCTCCCCCACCCGCGGGGTAGCCCGTGGCTCGCCTAACCTGGCGACGCCTGGTCGTCGTCGCCCTCGGGCTCGGGGTCATCAGTGCGGGGCTGAACTTCTGGATCTCCAGGTCTGGCTCTCCTCTGCGCATTTCCTGGTCCGTCTCCGTCGCCCTCGTGATCGCCGCTCTGGCGACCCTGGGGATCGGCTGGGAGGTCCGGCAGTACCGGGAGGGAAAGCGTCCGGGGTTGAGCCCCTTCAAGGCCGCGAAGACGGCCGTGTTCGCCCAGGCCGCCGCCCTCACCGGGGCCGCCCTCGTTGGGCTATATGGGGGGTATGCCGCCGCGCTCATCGGGGATTGGGGTCATCCGCCGCGGAGGACCCTCGTCCTGACCGCCCTTCTGGCCCTTCTGGCCTCCGTCGTTCTCTGTGCGGCCGGACGGGTGGCCGAAAAGTGGTGCTCGCTCGACAACGACGACGACGACTATCCAGGCGGCACGACCCCGGAGACCGCGTAGCCGAGGCGCTCGGTCGTGGCAGACTACGGGAATGACCTGGTTCTCTCCTTCCGGAGTCGCGTGGAACGGCGTTTCGCGCCGGCTCGCGACCGCCCGTCTCCTTCTCTGGTGGCTCTTCATCGGGGCCGTGATCGCCGGGGCCTTCGTGGCCGCCGTGGCCGTAGGCTCGGCCATGTGGATCGCTCCGGCCGGCCTGATCCTCCTGGGCCTGTGGGTGTCGTGGATCATCGTTCGTCAGGTGAGGATTCACGCCTGGGCCGAACGGGATGACGATCTCATGGTGAGGAGGGGGCGCCTGTTCCGACGGGTCACCGTGGTCCCCTACGGCCGACTGCAGTTCGTGGACGTCACGGCCGGGCCGCTCTCCAGGAGCCTGGGGATAGCGAGGGTCCAGTTGCACACGGCCTCACCCGGGACGGATGCCCACATTTCAGGAGTCCCCGCCGAGGAGGCGGCGACGCTTCGCGATCGATTGACGGCCCGGGGCGAGGCCAGGCTGGCGGGGCTGTGAGCGAGGACGCTGGCGAATTCGGGGAGTGGACCCGGGCGCACGCCGTCACCCCGTTCATCAACGCCTTTCAAGGATTCGTGGCGATCGGGATCGCCTTCCTGGCTCAGCTCTCGTCGGGTGCCGGCGATCGGGACGCGCCGAGGATGCCCTCGTTCGTTGTTTGGGGGTTCTTCCTGGTGGGCCTGATCGTGGTCGGGTTCGCGTTCATGGCCTGGAGGGTCAACGAGTACCGGATCGGGGACGACGCCGTGTACCAGCGCAAGGGCGTCGTCTTCAAGCAACACCGGAAGGCCAGGCTAGACAGGCTTCAGGCCGTCGATGTCGTTCAGCCGTTCTTGGCGAGGATATTCGGGTTCGCGGAGACCAAGATCGAGGTCGCGGGAGGCGCGGGGTCGACGGTCAGCCTGAGGTTCCTCACGCTTGAGGATGCCGAAGGCCTGAGGAACGAGGTGCTGGCCTTGGCGGCCGGGTATCGGGGGGAGGCGGCGGAGCAGGCCGGCGCCCCGACGGCGCGCCCCGCGCCCCGGACCGAACAGGAGGCTCAGTCGCCGGAGGGTTGGGCCGCCCCGCAGGTCGAGGAGCCCGTCACGCGGGAGGCCCTGTCGGCCCTGCCGACCCCCCGGCCCCGTGCGACGGCTGCCATCGAGCGCCGCGTGTACGAGGTTCCGTTCGGGCGTCTCGTCGGCTCGATACTGGTGTCGTGGACGTTCGTCGCGGTTGCCCTCGCCGCCACCTTGGTGGGGGGGTCCGTGATGTGGTTGAACGATTCCGGCGGGGCCGCGTCCGCCGTCGACGGCTCGACGACGGGTGGGATCACCAGCGTCGTCTTCGCGCTGATCGGCATCGGCGCCGTCCTGTGGGGCCAGTTGAACGCCCACGCGAACTTCTCGGCCGGGATCGCCGCGGACGGCGTCAGGCTCT
>CAYTLH010000211.1:0-8405 GCA_964438525.1 uncultured Demequinaceae bacterium
CGGAGGAGATCGCCAAGGAGGTGGGCCTGGAGGCCGAGGTCCTCGACCCCAAGGGGCTCGAGGCCCGTGGCTACCGCGGCCTGCTCCAGGTCGGCCAGGGCAGCGCCCACCCGCCACGTATGGTCATCCTGCGTCACGTCCCCGCCCAGGCAGGAGAGGTCAACCTGGCCCTGGTCGGCAAGGGGATCACCTTCGACACCGGCGGGGTGTCGCTCAAGACGAACGACGGGATGGCGACCATGAAATCGGACATGGCCGGCGCCGCCGCCGTCCTGTCCATCGTGTGCGCGGCCGCCCGGCTGAGGCTGCCGATCGCCGTCACGGGGTGGCTGTGCCTCGCGGAGAACATGCCCTCCGGATCCGCGCAGCGCCCCTCGGACGTCATCCGCATCCACGGCGGCACCACCGTCGAGGTCATGAACACCGACGCGGAAGGCCGCCTGGTCCTCGCGGACGGGCTCGACCGCGCTTGCGAGGACAAGCCCGACGTCCTCGTCGACATCGCCACCCTCACCGGGGCCCAGGGCTTGGCCCTCGGGGCCCGAACCTCCGGCGTCATGGGCACCCCCAAGATCCGCGACACGATCGTCGAAGCCGCCGACGAAACCGGGGAGGCGATGTGGGCCATGCCCCTGCCCGAGCACTTGCGGGAGGGGCTGGAGTCGAAGGTCGCCGACCTCAGGAACGTCACCGCCGACAGGATGGGGGGGATGCTGAGTGCCGGCCTATTCCTCAGGGAGTTCGTCGGGGATAGGCCTTGGGCGCACCTGGACATCGCCCGGCCCGCGTTCAACGAGGGTTCCTCCTACGGGTCGACGACCCCGGGCGGGACCGGCGTGGCCGTCCGGACGATGCTTCGCTTCCTCGAGCGACGGCACGGCGACTAGCCGAGGCTCTTGCGTCGCTTCTCGTTCCACTCCCGCATCCGGGAGGGGATCCCGCTGATGTTGACATCGTAGGAGGGAATCCCGAGGTCCTTGGCGGCCCTCTTGGCCGTCGCCTCGTCGGGGAACCTGCGACGCGTCCACTCCCCCGTCTCGGCCACGATCAGGATGGTCGTCTCCGTCACCTGGGTCGCGGGCTCGATGAACGCCTCACACCCGGGGCGAGACTTCACGAAAGCCTCGAGGTGGTTCAGCGTCTCGGTCCGGGCCGCGCGAACGGCCGAGCGGGTCGCACCCTTGGCGGAGGCGCGTCCACGGCGCGAGAACAGTCCCATGCCCCCTAGAGTACGAGCCTCAGAGGTTTCGTGTCGCACGCCTGAAGTGACAGGATGAGAAGACCGAGTAGACCACGACCGTCCTATGAAGGAGCACAGGTGACCGAATCCCCTCCCCCTCCCTATGACGTCCTCATCCTCGGTGGCGGCAGCGGCGGATACGCCGCGGCCCTCCGCGCCTCCCAACTCGGCCTGAGCGTCGGGCTGATCGAAGAGGACAAGGTCGGCGGCACCTGCCTCCACATCGGATGCATCCCGACCAAGGCCCTTCTTCACGCGGCCGAGGTCGCCGACACCGCCCGCGAGGGCGCGGCTATCGGCGTCCACACCTCGCTCGACTCCATCGACATGGCCGCCGTGAATGCCCACATGCAGGCCACCATCGACCGGCTGTATAAGGGACTCTCCGGGCTCGCCTCCTCCCGCGGGGTGACGATCATCAAGGGCCACGGCACCCTCGTCGGGCCGGAGACCGTCGACGTGACCGGCACCCAATACCAAGGCCGGAATGTCGTCCTCGCCTCCGGCTCCTACGCCAAGAGCCTTCCCGGGCTCGAGATCGGCGGGCGGGTCATCACCTCGGGCCAAGCGCTTACCCTGGACCATGTCCCCTCGTCCGTGGTCGTCCTGGGCGGCGGGGTCATCGGGGTGGAATTCGCGTCTATCTGGCGGTCCTTCGGGGCGAAGGTCCACATCGTCGAGGCCCTGCCCCACCTCATCCCCAACGAAGACGAGGCCTTGTCCAAGGGGCTCGAAAGGGCGTTCCGCAAGCGCGGCATAGAGTTCACGACGGACGCGCGCTTCTCGGGCGTCGAGCAGTCGGATTCCGAGGTGACAGTGTCGCTCGAGGACGGTACGACGCTCGAGGCAGACCTGTTGTTTGTGGCCGTCGGGCGGGGCCCGAGGACGGCGGGGCTCGGGTACGAGGCCCAGGGCATCCGGATGGATCGGGGATACGTCCTGACCGACGACAGGCTCCGCACCGGGGTCGGGAACGTCTACGCCGTCGGGGACATCGTCCCGGGCCTCCAACTCGCGCACCGCGGTTTCCAGCAGGGGATCTTCGTCGCGGAGGAGATCGCGGGGTTGGATCCCGCCCCCATCATCGAAGCGCACATTCCCCGGGTGACCTACTGCAACCCGGAGGTCGCATCCGTCGGGCTCACCGAGGCCGAGGCCCGTGAGAAGCACGGGGACGAAGCCGTCGTCACCGTCGACTACAACCTGGGCGGAAACGGGAAGAGCCAGATCCTGGGGACGACCGGTTTCGTCAAGATCGTACGGGTGGCCGACGGTCCGATCGTCGGTATCCACATGCTCGGCGCGCGCATGGGCGAACAGATCGGAGAAGCCCAATTGATCGTCGGCTGGGAAGCATATCCGGAGGAGGTCGCCACGCTCATCCACGCCCACCCAACCCAGAACGAAGCACTCGGCGAGGCCCACCTCGCCCTAGCCGGCAAGCCCCTCCATGCCCACACATAACCTGCTCGCCCTCGACGTATAAGGGAGAATGCGAACATGGCACAGGACGTCACACTTCCTCCCCTCGGGGAATCCGTCACCGAGGGGACGGTCACCAACCTGTTGAAGAAGGTGGGCGACCCCATCTCGGAGAATGAGCCCCTCCTGGAGATCTCGACCGACAAAGTGGACACGGAGATCCCTTCCCCCGTCGGGGGAATCGTCCTCGAGGTCCTGGTCGCGGAGGACGATGTCGTGTCCGTCGGAGCGGTCCTGGCACGGATCGGGGCACCGGACGAGGATGCCTCCATCCCGGCCCCCTCCACCGGGACGCCGGCCCAGGCCTCGCCTCCGCCCGAACCGGAACCCACCCCGGCTCCCGCGCCCGCAGAGGCCCCCGAGCCTGCCCCCTCTTCCGCATCGGAGGCCGCGTCGTCGGCCGGCCTCAGCGAGGTTGTGCTTCCGCCCCTCGGCGAATCCGTCACCGAGGGCACGGTCACCCGGTGGCTCAAGAGTGTCGGCGACCCCGTCGCCCTCGACGAGCCCCTCCTGGAGATCTCCACGGACAAGGTCGATACGGAGATCCCCTCCCCCGTCGCGGGAACCTTGACCGACATCGTCGTCGACGTGGACCAAACGGCGTCCGTCGGGGCCGTCCTCGCTCGCGTCTCGGTGGCGGAGGGCGCCCCCGCAGCCCCCGCGGTCGCACCATCTGCCCCGGCCCCCGTGACCCCCAGCCCGACCCCGATCGAGACGGACACCGCCCCGGAAAGGCCCAAACCCACGACCCCCTCGGGCGGGACCCCGGGCGGAACGTACCTCACCCCCCTCGTGCGGAAGCTCGCCGCCGAGCGGGGCGTCGACCTCACGACCGTCGTCGGCACGGGAATGGGGGGACGCATCACCCGGGACGACGTCCTCAAGGCCGCCCCGGCCTCGGAGCCCGCCGCCCCCGTCGCGGCCCCGGCTCCCCCCTCCCCGGCCTCGGAGCCCGCCGCCCCCGCCGCGGCCCCGGCTCCCGCCGCCCCGGCCCCACCCCCTGGGGGCGACGGCGAGGCCTCGCCGCTCAAGGGGACGACCGCCAAGATGTCGAGGCTGAGGACCATCATCTCCGAGCGCATGATGGAATCGCTCCACGGCATGGCCCAGTTGACCACGGTGGTCGAGGTCGACATGAGCAGGGTTTGGACCCTTCGGTCGAAGGCCAAGGACGCCTTCCACGAGAGGGAAGGCGCCAAATTGACCTTCTTCCCCTTCTTCACAACCGCCGCCGTGGAGGCCCTCGGCTCCCACCCCGTCCTCAATGCCTCTATCGACGGGGACACCATCGTCTACCACGACGCCGTCCACCTCGGAATCGCCATCGACACCGACAAGGGACTCATCGTCCCCACCATCCGGAACGCCGACTCTGCCTCCCTCGCCGACCAAGCCCGAGCGATCGCCGACCTCGGGGAACGGGCTCGCACGAACAGTCTCACCCCCGATGATCTCCAGAGGGCAACGTTCACCGTGACGAACACCGGATCGGTCGGGGCCCTCTTCGACACCCCGATCATTCCGTCCCCCCAGGTCGGGATCCTCGGCACCGGGGTGATCACCAAGCGCCCGGTCGTGATCGACGGACCCGACGGCGGGGAAGTCATCGCGATCCGACCCATGTGCTACCTGTCGATCACCTACGACCACCGGCTGGTCGACGGAGCGGACGCGGCCAGGTTCGTCGCGGCCGTGAAGGCACGGTTGGAGGCCGGGGCCTTCGAGGCGGAAGTCGGGATGTAGCCGTGCGTGTCGTGGCGGCGGGATGTAGCGGTCTCGTCGGCACCGCGCTCGTCAAGTCGCTCATCGACGAAGGGCACGAGGTTGTCCGCCTGGTTCGCCGTCCGGCGCACTCCCCCTCCGAATCGCAGTGGGATCCGGTGGAGGGAGTGTTGAACCGCGACCTCGTCCTTTCGGCCGACCTGATCATCAACCTCGCGGGTGCCTCGATCGGCGACCACCGCCTAACCCGCTCCTACGCCCAAACCGTCCTGAACTCCCGCGTCTCCACGACCCGACTCCTGGCTCGGACCCTCGCGGAACGAGGGGGAGGGCGTCTCATCCAGGCCTCCGCGATGGGGTACTACGGCATGCGGGGGGACACCCTGCTGCCAGAGCGGGCGGAACCCGGGGCGAGCCTGCTCGCGTCCATCACCATCCAATGGGAGGACGCGGCCAACGCCGCCATCGCCGCCGGCGTACGGGTGCAGTTTCTCCGCACCGGTTTGGTCCTCTCTCCGAACGGCGGAATCGTCTCTCGGGTTCTCCCCCTCATCCGGTTCAGGCTTCTTCGAAGCCTCGGCCCCGGCGACAACTTCCTGTCATGGATCACGTTGCCCGACGCGGTTCGCGCCATACTGTTCTGCCTTTCCAGCGGACACTTCGGTCCCGTCAACTTGGTCGCCCCTCAACCCACTCCGAGTCGGGTGTTCGTCCAAACCTTGTCGGACGCCACGAAGAAGAGGGGGATCTTCCCCATCCCCGGGCCGCTCCTCAGGCTGGCGATCGGTCCGGCCGTCGACGACCTGCTGGGATCGCAGCGTGGGGTGCCGGGGGTTCTCCATCGGCTCGGATTCGAGTGGCAGCACCCCAGCATCGAGGCCGCCGCGGAGTGGCTGGTCCAGGCATCCCGGGGGACGTCCTCGTAGCCGAACCGGCTATCCTCGGTCGGGAAGGAGGATCCCATGTCGAAGGATCGGACGCGTCCCGCACCGGCGGTGCGTCGAACGGGCTATGTCGCCGCCATCGTCGTATTCGTTGTTCTCTGGTGGATCGTGGGCCGGTTGTACGGCTGGGGTTGGCCGCCGTTCCTCACCGAGGAGTTCGGTGACGTCGTCCCCTGGCTCAGGTTCTCCCTCGCCGTCGACATCGCCTTCCACGCCGTCTACCTGGCCTACGACCCCCGCTGGTTCACGGCCTTCGGGGATGGGGTCCGTGCCCTCGTCAATGCCATCGTCGCGATTATCATCCTCCGGGTCTTCCCCTTCGATTTCTCTGCCTATGCCTTCGACTGGGAGACCCTCACCAGGATCGTTCTGATCGTCGCCATCGTCGCGGCATGGATCGCCGCGATCGCGGCCGTCGTGAAGGCCATCATCCACCTCATGCGGGAGTCCGGCACGGCACCCGACTGGCTTCCTGGTGCGGTGCCCGACGACGTCTCCGACCCGGCCAGGTGATGACGCCCGTCCGCACGAGCCCGATCCGGGGCATCCTCGGCGCCTGTTGCCTGCTGATCGGAGCGGCGACGCTGTCGTCTTGTACCGACGATTCGCCCACCCCCAGCACCTCCCCGACACCCACCCACCAGGTGGTCCTCGAGGACGGGGCCATCGTGGCGGACTATCCCCGGCTCCTCATTTCGCTCCCCTGGGGACAGCCCGTCGAGGACATCGCCCGGTTCGACGCCGTCCAGGGAGGGTGGTCGTATCCCGGGGCTTTCGACGAGGTCAGGGCCGTCAACCCGAACATCCTCATCTTCGAGGCGATGAGCGGATGCGAATTGGGCCTGGAACCCGAGGCGCAGTCGGGCCCGGCCGTGGAGGACGACATCCCACCCGAATGGTTCCTCACCCAGGTGGGTTCGGCGCTGGCCGAACCCGTCGACGCGACGTCGACGACCCTCCGCGTCGAGGCGATGACGGCGTCGGCCGACGGGCAGACGATCTCCCTCTTCGAGGAGGGCGACGCCGTGCTCATCGACGGCGAGACCGCGATCGTCACCGCCGTCGATCCCGAAACCCTCACGCTTACGGTGGAACGCGGATGGGGCCGGCCGGCGTCCGAGCACCCCGCCGGGACGAGGATCGCCGCCCACGTCAACACCTGGCCCATGTCCATGACGATGAACGTCTCGACCCTGGCCCCGCTCGGGCGGGCAACGTCGTCGCCGACCGACGAGTCGTACGCGGAGTACAACGCCCGCTATGGGATCGACCTCGCCATGCGATCCGGGGCCGACGGGCTGTTCCTCGACCGGACCGACCCCTACGTCAGCGACCTCCTGCACTTCCCGAACGTCCGCTCCCTCGACCTCGACCAGTCGAACACGCTCGTGACGGACTACTCCGCATACGACGAGGCGTGGGGCGAGGGCATCCGGGTGTTCGAGGCCGCCCTCCGCGACGGGCTCGGCGACGATGCGATCCTCTATGCCAACCGGGGGATGGCCAATCTCGACCTCATCAACGGCCACCACAACGAGGCCTTCCCCATGGACGACGGCACCACCTATGGAGGGGTGTCGTGGCCCGAGGTGATGTTCGGCGACGGGGGATACCTCTTCTGGCTCGAGGGAGCCTTCGAGCCGCAATTCGTCGTCATCCAGACCTACGCCGACGAGACCGTCCCGGCGGCGGCCCTCAACCTGACGGAACTCGACGACCTTCAGGCCTCCACCGACTGCACGGACCCCGATTATGTTCCCGACTACCGCAAAATGCGCTTCGGGCTGACGACCACCCTTCTCGGGGATGGCTTCTTCAACTTCGAATGGTCGACCTACGCGCAGTCGTGGCTATGCACGTTCTGGTTCGACGAATACGACAACGCCGGAGCCGGGCGGGGGTATCTCGGTCAACCCTTGGGCGACGCCTACCGGCCCCTCGCCGAGGGCGAACGCCGCGGAGTGATCTTCTCCGACGATGCCGAGAACGCTCCGGAGGGCTGGGCTGGGTGGGCGGACCCGACCGTGGGCCTCACCATCGACCTCTCCGGAAGCGACGATGCGTCTCAGGGATCGCGGGTACTCGAGATCGAGACGGGAGGCGTGACCGAGGAGAATTGGCGTTCCTCCGTCTCGTCGGGCGCCTTCCCCATCGAAGAGGACGTCCGATACACGCTGGAATTCGACGGCCGGGCGGACCCGGCACGCAATGTCCAGGTCGTCCTGCAGCAGTCGAGCGATCCGTGGACGGAGAACGTCTCGCTCGGGTGGGTACATCTCACGCCCGATTGGACGCGCGTCCGGATCATGGCCACGGCCGGCTTCGACGACGCCGCATCGAGCCTGGCCTTCCGGCTCGGGGACGCGGCGGGCACGATCTGGATGGATGACCTCACCCTGACGGACGCCCCGGCGGACGTGTGGCGCCGCGACTTCGAGGGCGGCGTCGTGCTCGTCAACGCCTCCAACGAGGAGCGGACGATCCCGCTCGGAGGCGCCTACCGCAAGATCGCCGGGACGCAAGACCCGGAGGTCAACGACGGCGGCCTCGTCACCGAGGTGACCCTCCCGCCCCTCGACGGGATCATCCTCTTGACGGAGGAATAGCTCGAGGTACGCGCCGGACCCTCCGCCGTCCCCCACCGTCATGCCGGGGATCACATCACCGGGAAGTCCCCTTCGGTGACGGATTCGGTCGTCCACCCGAAACCCTCCCCCTCGAACTCCACGGTGTAATCCGTGTAGAACATGCCTTCGCTGTAGAAAAAGGCCGGCTCCAGGAGAACGCCGTACGACGCCTCCTTCGTGAACTCCTTGAAGTGGGTGCACCACCTTGAGCCGAACGTGAAATACACGAAGTACAAACCGTCCTGAATCCCATTGACGGTCGCCGTGCTGTTGGCGTGGACGTACACCCCCACGGCCGCGACGTTCCCCCCCTGCGCGCTTCCGGTGCTGGTGGACAACGCGAGCATGACGTCGCTGTCGTTGTTGTTGGTGATCCTGAGCTGGTTGTTC
>CAYTLH010000212.1:0-4277 GCA_964438525.1 uncultured Demequinaceae bacterium
ATGCCCCGTCGGAGCAATTCGACGACCGCCTCGCCCGAGCGGTGGGCGAAGGTGTCCCGACGGGCGTCGGCGCTCGGCGGCGAGGTGCTCCCGGGAAGCGCCATCCCGATCGCCTCGGCGGCGGAGGCCATGGTGTTGGCCGTATACATCCCGCCGCAGGCCCCCTCTCCCGGACAGATGGCCTTCTCGATACGCACGACGTCCTCGGCCGAGAGGAGTCCCTTGGTGTAGGCCCCCACCGCCTCGAATCCGTCGACGATGTTGACCTCCTTCTCGGTACCGTCAGTCAGGCGTACCCATCCGGGGACGATCGTGCCGGCATACAGGAACACCGCCGAGACGTCGAGGCGAGCGGCCGCCATCATCATGCCCGGGAGCGACTTGTCGCAGCCGGCGAGGAGGACGGCCCCGTCCAGGCGCTCCGCCTCGAGGACCGATTCGACGCTGTCGGCGATGAGGTCGCGGGAGGGGAGGGAAAAGTGCATGCCCTCGTGACCCATGGAAATGCCATCGCTCACGGAAATCGTCCCAAACTCGAGGGGATAGCCACCTCCGGAGTGGACGCCCTCCTTCGCCGCCTGGGCGAGCCGGTCGAGGGACAGGTTGCACGGCGTGATCTCGTTCCACGACGAGGCGATGCCGATCTGAGGCTTGTGGAAGTCCTCGTCCCCCATGCCCACGGCCCGGAGCATCCCTCGGGCCGCGGTCGCCTCGATGCCGTCGGTCACCTTCCTGGACCGCGGCTTGATATCGGGTGATCCAGCCATTCCTGGAGTCTAGACCCGACACTCTGGAGTGGTGATACCCACCGGGGGGCGCGCCAAAGGCCCTTCCGGGAGTAGCATCGTGGCTTGTGCGTTTCGGACTGAAGAACGTCAAGAGGTTCCTCCTCGGCGAACCGCTCGCCTCCCACGAGGCCGACGGCCAGCTGCTGAGGAAGGCCGTGGCCCTCCCCGTCTTCGCCTCCGACCCCCTCTCCTCCGTCGCCTACGCCCCGCAGGAGCTGCTCCTCATCCTCACCCTGGGGGGGCTCTCCTTCCTCACCTATGCCCCATGGGTGGCCACCGCGATCGTCTGCCTCCTCCTCGTCGTCGTCGCGTCGTACCGGCAATTGGTCAAGGCGTACCCCTCGGGCGGGGGCGACTACGAAGTCGCGCACCGAAACCTCGGGCAATGGCCGGGCATGATCGTCGCCGCCGCCCTGCTCATCGACTACATCATGACGGTCGCCGTGTCCATCGCGTCCGGGGTCGACAACATCATCTCCGCGATTCCCGAGATCGACTTCCTCAGGGTCGAAATGGCCGTCGCCTTCGTCGTCGTCCTGGTGGCCGTCAACCTCCGCGGGGTGCGCGAGTCGGGCCGGGCCTTCGCGATCCCGGTATACCTCTTCATCGGGAGCATCGGGCTGACGATCCTGATCGGACTCGGGCGACACTTCTTCGGGGCGCTCCCTCAGGCGGAATCCGCGGCCTATTCGGTCGACGAGGTCTCCCTGGGCCGAGCGGCCCTCATCCTCCTTCTCCTGAGGGCCTTTGCGAGCGGTTGCGCCACCCTGACCGGGGTCGAGGCCATCGCGAACGGGGTTCCGGCCTTCAAGGTCCCGAAGATCAAGAACGCCCAAAGGACCCTGACGATCATGGGGGTCATCGCCACCTCGTTCTTCGCGGGCATCACCACCCTCGCGCTTTTGACCGACGTCCACTACGCCGAGGATCCCTGCTCCCTCAACGGCTGGGCGGAATGCGCGACCGACCCCCAGCGAAGCGTCATCGCCCAGATCGCCGGGACGGTCTTCAACAGCTACAACCATCCGCTCTTCTACATCGTCCAGGCGACGACGGCCCTGGTCCTGTTGCTCGCGGCCAACACCGCCTTCAACGGATTCCCCCTGCTCAGTTCCGTGCTCGCACGGGACAGTTATGCCCCCAAGGCCCTGCGTCACCGAGGGGATCGGCTCGTGTTCTCCAACGGCGTCATCAGCCTCGGGATCGCGGCCTCGTTCCTCCTCATCCTCTTCAGAGCCAACCTGACCCAGCTCATCCAGATGTACATCATCGGGGTATTCATCAGCTTCACCCTCGGCCAGACGGGGATGGTGGTGCACTGGATCCGAGGCCTCCGAGAAAAGACGGTCGGCCGAAGGGAGGGGCTCATCAGCGGTGCCATCAACACGTTCGGCATGATCTCCACCGGGGCCGTCCTCGTCATCGTCACCATCACCAAGTTCACCCACGGGGCCTGGCTCGTGTTCGCTTGCATGCCCATCCTCATCGCCGTCATGTACAAGACCAGGCAGTACTACCGCCACGTGGAGAGCCAGATCAGGGTCGACAGCACGACGGAATTCGGCTCATCCGGCGACCACGCGATCGTCCTCATCGGACGGCTGCACAAACCCGCCCTGAAGGCCCTCGACTACGCCATCGCGGCCGAACACCAAAGCCTCGAGGCGGTCCACGTGTCCATGGACCCCGACGCGGCCGACCGCCTCAAGCGCGCCTGGCGTCGCCACAAGATCCTCGTCCCTTTGAGGGTCATCCCGTCCCCCTACCGGGACGTCAGCACCCCGCTCGTCGAGTACATGAAGTCCCATCGCGAGGCCCATGGATCCGAGGTCATCTCGATCTACGCCCCCCAGTACATCTACGGCCGCTGGTGGGAGGTGTTCCTCCACAACCGTCGGGCGAGCGTATTCCGCAACAAGCTCATGCTGTGTCCGGGAGTCCAGGTGATCCTCGTCCCCTGGCTCCTCGACTCCTCCCGGGCCCTCTTCACGCGCCCGACCCGCCCGTTCCCCGGCCAGTCGCGGCGAGGCGAGCCGATCCGGCCCGCCGCCCCGCGCCGTCCATCGGCCCCCCACAAGATCCGATTCACCCGACCCCGACGCGGCGGTCGCGCTTCGACCACCAAGAAGCCGCCACCCGATAAGATGCCGACAACCAGGACCCCGACCGATACGGAGTAGTGCCATGGATACCGGCCCCGTCGAGCGGGCGATCGAGGGTCTGGACAATGCCGAATACGAGCCGGAGGCGCGCGCCCGGTGGGGAGGCGACTCAGTCGAACAGTCGAATGCAGTGTGGCGGGCGCTCGGACCGGATGGCCAGCAGGAACACATGGCCAAACACGTGCAAGTCGCGCGGGAGCTCGCCGGGCTCGCCGCCGAATACGCGGAACCGGACTCCGAGGCTGTGCAAGACCTGGTGTCTCGACACTACGAGTGGATCTCGCTGTTCTGGACGCCGGACCGCAGCGAGTATCGAGCCCTGGCCGACATGTATGTCGACGATCACCGCTTCCGCTCGACCTACGACAAGTTCGGAGATGGAACCGCCGAGCTGCTCCGGAACGCCATCCATACGTGGGCCGACGCGAACCTTGAGTGACCCCGTCCGCGGGTCTAGCCTGGGCCGGGTGAGCACGGACGAAGTCGACGCCTGGATGGCGGGCTACCTCAACCCCATGAAGGACGTGGTCCAGCGCCTTCGGGAGATCGTCCTCGCCACGGACGACCGCATCGAGGAATGCCTCAAGTGGAGTTACCCCACCTTCATGTATCGAGGCCCGTTGGCGACCTTCTTTCCGAGCTCAAAGAGGCATGCCTCCCTGATGTTCCACCGGGGCCAATCCATCCACGGTGACTTCCCGCACCTCACGGGGAACGCCCGGGCGGCCCGGACCTTCCGGGTGGCATCGGTCGAGGAGGCGGAGGCCTGCCGCGAAGAGTTGACCTCGATCGTCGAGGCCTGCATGACGATCAACGAACTCCGTCGCTGACCGGTCGGCGGAACCTACTTTTCGGCTCCGGCCTTCTTCAGGACGATCTCCCGGACCCGACCGGCGTCGGCCTGCCCCTTCGTTGCTTTCATGACCGCGCCGACGATCGCCCCGGCGGCCTGGATCTTTCCGTCCTTGATCTTCGCGAGCACGTCCGGCTCGGCGGCCAAAGCCTCGTCCACCGCCGCCTCGAGCGCCGAGTCGTCGGACACGATGGCGAGGCCCCTCGCCTCCGCGACCGCCCTCGGCGAGCCCTCCCCGGCCAGGGTTCCGCCCAAGGCCTGGCGGGCTAACTTGTCGTTGAGGGCCCCGGAATCGACGAGGGACTGGAGTTCGGCGATGTCCCCGGGTGTGACGGAAAGCTCGACGAGGTCCACGCCTTTCTCATTCGCGACCCGGGCCAGTTCCCCCATCCACCACTTGCGGGCCGTCTGGGGCGACGCCCCCGCCGCGACCGTTTCTTCGATGAGCCCGACCGCATCGGCCGCCACGACGTC
>CAYTLH010000213.1:0-3331 GCA_964438525.1 uncultured Demequinaceae bacterium
ATGCCCTTGGGGGTTGTAGCCAGAAACTATGTCAACGAGCTCTCCGATCAATTGCATAAGGGAAACGCCATCATCATCGCCTCAGCCGATGTGAACGACATGACTGAGATTGCGCTATCAGAGCACGCCGGTGTACAACCCTTCCTTCCCAGCCAACGCGACAAACCAAACTTCAATGGCATCGTCGCCTACAAGGACTCCGAACAAGCAGCGTTTCCAACGCCAAGCGTGTTCTTCGCCGTGACTCCGAAGGATGAGTCTGAGCCGAATCAGCAAGGAGAACGTGGATTCCACGACTTCCGCGGGGGGGAAACCCGCCCAGACAGGCGGTACCACTCCATCTATGCGGCTCCGTACGTTCCGTCCGGGACCAATGGGGATGTCCGGAACGATCCGCCGTATACCAAGTACTACGCGCACATCGCCCGGTTCACGAGTTCTATCAATGAAGAGAACTGGATCACGGTGCTTCAGGGAATCACCGGCCCCGCGACCTTGGGGGCCGCGCAGGTCGTCACCGGCGGAATCCACGATCAGTTCACGATCTTCGACCACTCCATTCCTGCCGAGCAACGAGAGGCACGAAGGGCAGTACTAGAGGCGATCCGAAAAGATTCCGAAAGCCTTGAGGCGACTCTGAAGGCGATCGAGGAGACCTCGGGAGGAAAGCCGAAGGAATCAAGTACAGGGAATCACGACGACCCGTATGAGGCTATCAATCGAATGCATATGCGCCAGCATTCAGAGAATCTATGCAAGGAACTGAATAAGATACGAGGGGACGCCGTTGAGGCGATTGTCAGGGTGTTTGTGACACAGGGGGGCACCCAACACCACGACGAACGGCGGATCGCGTGGTGGGACTTCGAGGACGGCTTTCCCCGACCCATACAGGTTCCGGATTTCTAGGAGAGGGAAAAAACCAGTGACGTGACCCCTAGTCACGCACTCAAAGTAGCGCACCTCGGGCTTCCGGTGGGATCGATCAAACGCGCGCCATCGCGCTCGGTAGCCAGTAAGGATTGTAGGGATCAGGTTGGGTCACAATCTGAGCCTAGCCCCCCGCGGTTGGAGAGAGTCGATCGTCTCGAAGTGGAGCCACGGCGCCGATGTCCCCAGGGTGTGTGACCATCCCATGGCCCCCAATCCCAGTGCCCTAACCGCGAGCGCGCCCGCCCTGTGACCATCCTTGACCCACGCCGCACGGTGCGGCCGTGCCAAAGGAGGGCGCCATGAACGACCTGTACATGACCGTCAGAGGTTGGGCGGCGACCGAGCCCAGCCAACACGTCGGACCCACGGGGGCCCGGCTCACGAGTTTCCGGATGGCTTCGACCTCGAGGTTCTACGACCGCGACAAAGAGGAATGGGCCGACGGACGCACCGAGTGGTTCACCGTCAAAGTGTTCCGCTCCGCGGCCATCACGGTCGCGAACTCGATCCACAAGGGCCAGCCCGTCATCGTCCACGGACGATTCCGGACCTCCGAGTGGGAGGGCGACGAGGGGACGCGGGTCGACCTCGTCATTGACGCGACCAGTGTCGGCCACGACCTGACCCGGGGCACGGCTGAGTTCACCCGGGCCCGCGGCGACGCCGGCCTCGCAGAGGATCCCGACGGGGATCCGGTCGAGGACGCCGACGTCGAGAAATCCGAGGACGACGAGGAGGGCTCCCCGGCGGGGCCGAGCTCGGAGGAGGCGGAGGAACTCGCCATGACCGCGTAGGCTAGTCGCGAATCGTCGGCGCCCCTCGGATCGATGGGGGGCGCGGGCGAGCGCGACAACAACCTAACGCGGAGACACGGTGGCCGAGTTCATCTACCAAATGCACAAGGCGCGTAAAGCGCACGGCGACAAACTCATCCTCGACGACGTCACCCTGGCGTTCTTCCCCGGGGCCAAGATCGGCGTTGTCGGCCCGAACGGCGCGGGCAAGTCGACCGTCTTGAAAATCATGGCCGGGCTCGAGACCCCCTCGAACGGCGAGGCCCGCCTGAGCCCCGGATACACCGTCGGCATCCTCATGCAGGAGCCTGAGCTCAACGAGGACAAGGACGTGCTGGGCAACGTCGAGGAGGGCGTCGGCCCCATCAAGGCCAAGCTCGACCGCTTCAACGAGATCTCCGCCCTCATGAGCGAGCCGGACGCGGACTACGACACGCTCCTCGCGGAGATGGGGACCCTGCAGGAGGAACTCGACCACGCCGACGCCTGGGACCTCGACTCCCAACTCGAGCAGGCGATGGACGCCCTTCGCTGCCCCCCGGGCGACGCGACCGTCGCCACCCTGTCCGGGGGCGAACGCCGGCGCGTGGCCCTGTGCCGCCTCCTCCTCGAGAAGCCCGACCTCCTCCTCCTAGACGAGCCGACCAACCACCTCGACGCCGAATCCGTCCAATGGCTCGAGCAGCACCTGGCGAAATACCCCGGCGCCGTCCTCGCCGTCACCCACGACCGGTATTTCCTCGACAACGTCGCCGAATGGATCCTCGAGCTCGACCGCGGCCGCGCGTACCCGTACGAAGGCAACTACTCCACCTACTTGGAGAAGAAACGTGAGCGTCTCGAGGTTCAGGGCAGGAAGGATGCGAAGCTCGCCAAACGCCTCGAGGAGGAACTCGCCTGGGTCCGGCAGAACGCCAAGGGCCGCCAGACCAAATCCAAGGCCAGGCTCGAACGCTACGAGGAGATGGCCTCCGAGGCCGAAAAGACCAGGAAACTCGACTTCGAGGAGATCCAGATCCCTCCCGGCCCCAGGCTCGGCAACCTCGTGTTGGAGACCACGACCCTGAAGAAGGGCTATGGCGACCGGGTGCTCATCGACGACCTATCCTTCTCGCTTCCCCGAAACGGCATCGTCGGGATCATCGGCCCGAACGGCGTGGGCAAGACCACCCTGTTCAGGATGATCGTCGGACTCGAGGAACCCGACGGTGGCGAGCTGAAGATCGGGGAGACGGTCAGCATCGCCTACGTGGACCAGGCCAGGGCCGGCATCGACCCCAAGAAGTCGCTGTGGGAGGTCGTGTCCGACGGGCTCGACTTCATCCAGGTGGGCGCAGTCGAGATCCCCTCCCGGGCCTATGTCTCCTCCTTCGGTTTCAAGGGCCCCGACCAACAGAAACCCGCGGGCGTCCTGTCCGGGGGCGAGAGGAACCGCCTCAATCTGGCCCTCACCCTCAAGAAAGGCGGGAACCTCCTCCTCCTGGACGAGCCCACCAACGACCTCGACGTCGAGACCCTCGGATCGCTGGAGAACGCCCTCCTGGAGTTCCCCGGCTGCGCCGTCGTGGTCTCCCACGATCGCTGGTTCCTCGACAGGGTTGCGA
>CAYTLH010000214.1:0-3531 GCA_964438525.1 uncultured Demequinaceae bacterium
AGGCCGGGAAGCACGTCGACGGCGCCCTGCGTCAAAGCCGACAAAACGAGCAGGCTTGCCATGAGAACCTCCGGTCGTTCCACCATACCGGCCCAAGCCATGACACACTGTGCGCCATGAACCCCTCGACTCGGGCCACCGCCGCCGCCGTGACCGCGGCCTCCTTGGCCGTGTCCGGGTACTTCGGACCGCGTTGGCTGGCGGTCGCCGTACTGGGGGCCTCCTTCTTCCTCGCGATCGGGTGGCCGTCCCTGACCTGGACCCCGAGGTGGATGATCGGCAGCTCGATCGTCCTCATCGGGGGAGCGCTCGCCTCGGTCGGGGTGCTTCTCGGTACGGAGGAGCCCTTTCTCCGCCATATGGTCGTCGCCCTCGCGGCCGTCACCGGCTTGGCCCTGGTGCTCGAGATCCTCTTCCCCAGCCCCCCCGGACAGGTCGTCACGGCGGTGGCGTCAACGGTCTCGGGGGCCACGGTCGCCGCGGCGGGTGCCGCGTGGATCGCCACCGCCCGTACCCCCGGGTCGGAAGACCTGGTGGTCGCCGGGGCCGCCGCCCTCTTCATGGCGGCAGTCGCCTCGACCTTCACGCAAAGGATGTGGGTCAACACCCTTCTCGCGGTTCTCCTGGGAACCGGGACCGGCGCGGCGAGCGGTTCGGTCTTCGATTCAATTGAGTGGTATGGAGGGGCCCTCGTCGGCCTGCTCGGTGCCTGCGCCTTCGTGACGATCCACGAGCTGGCACGTCGGGATACGTTCAACCGCAACCCCTTGGCCGCCATCTCCTCCGGGATCGCCTCCGTCACCCTGGCCGGATCCCTCATCTACATCGGGGGCAGGATCGGCGTGGGGTGATGCCTAGGATGGCCCCATGAGGGCCCTCGAATGGACGTTCGTCGCCCTGGGAATCGTGGCCGGGCTGGCCCTCATCTGGCTCTTCGGCGCGATGGCGTGGCGCCTGCTTCGGGGTCCTCGGCCGTGATCGAAATCCCGGGGGTGGTCCCGGCCTCAGGAATCGACGCGGGGGTCGCCTGGCACTACGGGGAGCCCCTTCGGGAGTCTCGGGCACTCGCGGAGGGCCACGCCTTCGCCGATCTCTCCCACCTGGGGGTGGTGACCGTCGCCGGCGCCGACCGCCTTCCCTGGCTTCACGCGGTTTCCACCCAGGACCTCGAGGACCTCGCGCCAGGCCGCAGTACGGAGACGATGATCCTCGACGAGGGTCGCATCGGGCACGTGGCCGCCGTCGTCGACGACGGGGAAACCGCCTACCTCATCACGGAGACCGCGGCGAGCCTCGTTCCCCTCGTGAAATCCATGGGGCGACCGAGCCGCGTCGCGGTCTCCGACGCGACCTCATCCTGGGCCGTCGTCGGAGACTCGGCGGACACGCCGGCCCTGGCCACGGGCCTTCCTTCCTGGCTCGACCCCTGGCCTGGGGTCGCCACCACCCCCCACCCCGCGACCGGGTGGAGATGGCGCCTGACCCTCGTCCCCCGGAATGACCTCGCCTCGACCGCCCAAGACGCCATCGCCTCGGGGCTCCGGCCCGTCGGGACATGGGCGACCGAAGCCAACCGGATCGCGGCCTGGCGTCCCCGCACCCTCGCCGAAGCCCGTCCCCCCGCCTTCCCCGCCGAACTCGATTGGCTGCGGACGGCCGTCCGCCCCGACCGGGCCCAACCGGATCGCGGCACCCACCGACTCACCTTCCTCCACCTCGACGGCTCGGGGCACCTGCCTCTCTCACTCCCCGCCTCCGTCGCCCTCGGCGACGTCGCGATAGGACGGGTGACCTCGACCGCCCTCCACCACGACGATGGCCCGATCGCCCTCGCCCTGCTCCGACGCACCCCGGATCCCGGTGCCGCACTCACGGTCATCGACCACGACGGGAAAGCCCTAGCTGCGTCCCCAACCCCTATCGTCGACCGGTCGGGTCCCGGCCGGAAGGATGAGTGACCTTTCCGCGTTATACGGTGAGGTACAGGATCCGGTCGCCGATACGACGTGAAGGGAGAAGTGATGTTTGGAGCAGCCCAGAACAGCCTCCTTCTCATCCTCGGAGTCGTGGCATTCGTTGTGGAGATATATGCGCTGATCGACTCCCTCCGGTATTCGAACGAGGAGTACTACGCGGCGGGGAAGCGCAACAAGGCCTTCTGGACGGCGATGACGGGTGCGGCCGCCTCGGTCGGCTTCCTCACCCTGCCCCCGCCAGTCGGCCGGGGCTCCGGGGTGTTGAGCCTTCTCGGCCTCGTGGCCATCGTCATCGCCGCCGTGTTCATCACGGACGTCAAGCCCGCTCTCCGGACCGTTCGGGGCCGCTCGGCGCGACCCCCGCGGGGCGGCTGGTAGCGTGCGGGCCGTCCTCCAGCGGGCCTCACGAGCCTCGGTCCGGGTCAACGGGGAAACGACGGCGTCGTTCGACCGGCAGGGGATCGTCGCCCTCATCGGGGCCACCCACGACGACGGCCCCACCCAGGTGGAGACCATCGCCCGCAAGATCGCCGAGCTCCGCATCCTCGACGACGAGGCCTCCGTCTCGGATGTCGGCGCCCCGGTGATCGTCGTCAGCCAGTTCACGCTGTACGCGGACGTAAAGAAGGGGCGGCGGCCATCGTGGAACGGCGCGGCCCCCCGGGAGGTGGCCGAACCCCTGGTCGACGCCGTGATCGAGGCCCTGCGGGCTCGGGGGGTCGAGGTCGGGGCCGGGGTGTTCGGCGCCCATATGGAGGTCGAACTCGTGAACGACGGCCCCGTCACCATCGTCGTCGAGACCTGATCCCCCAATCCCCAATCGGGGACGGCAATACCCAGTCACGCCCGTGGCGAACATGGGCATGGGGGCACCCCCTGCCCCGTTAGCCTTGAAGAGGGCCACGGAACGTCCGCGACCCCTGGGAGGACGAGATGTTCGAACGGTTCACCGATCGGGCTCGACGAGTGATTGTGCTCGCGCAGGAAGAGGCGCGCATGCTCAACCACAACTACATCGGGACCGAGCACCTGCTTCTCGGGCTCGTGCGCGAGGGTGAGGGCGTCGCCGCCAAGGCTCTCGAGGCCATGGACATCTCCCTCAACGGCGTGCGCGAGCAGGTGCAGGAGATCATCGGCGAGGGTTCCCACGCGCCATCCGGGCACATCCCCTTCACCCCCCGCGCCAAGAAGGTCCTGGAATTTTCGCTCCGCGAGGCCCTCCAACTCGGGCACAACTACATCGGGACCGAACACATCCTGCTCGGGCTGATCCGCGAGGGGGAAGGCGTCGCCGCCCAGGTGCTGGGCAAACTCGGAGCCGACTTGGGTGGCGTACGCCAGCAGGTCATCCAACTCCTCTCCGGCTACGAGGGCAAGGAACCCATCGCCGCCGGGGTCGGCCCGTCCGAGGGCTCCCCCGCCGGCTCCACGGTTCTCGACCAGTTCGGCCGCAACCTCACCCAGGCCGCCCGCGAGGGCAAACTCGACCCCGTCATCGGGCGCGAGATGCTCCAGGAGCGGGTCATGCAGGTCCTCAGCCGCCGGACCAAGAACA
>CAYTLH010000215.1:0-3759 GCA_964438525.1 uncultured Demequinaceae bacterium
GTCAGCGCCTTCCGCTGGGACCACGTCCCCCCGGAAAGCGTCACGTCCGCCCCGACAAGGGGGGTTCCACACAGCGGTGTGACGACTGTCGCCGACGCCTGCCCCAAGGTCCGGACGTAGTCGCTCCCGACCTCGATCGAGGGATCGAGAGATGCCTGGTAGCGCATGAGCGCGATCACCCTCGAGGCCGCCTCATCGAGCCTTTCCCGGCTGAGGGTCCCATCCTCGACCGCTGCCACGATGGATGCGTGGGCCAGGGCGGTGCTCGCCGGCATAAGCACGAGGTCCGCCCCCGCTTTGATGGCCTTGACGGATAACAGCCCTCCATTCCCGTACCGGTCGAGGGCCCCCATCCCCAGGGAGTCGGTCACGACCACCCCGGTGAACCCCATCTCGTCCCTGATGTAGTCGTAGGCGTTCTCGTTAATGGACGTCGGACGGTCACCCCACTCCTCCACGACGATGTGTCCGATCATGATCATGGGGACGCCCTCGTCTACTGCCCTCTGAAACGGGTAGAGGTCCGTAGCCGCGAGTTCGGCGACGGGGGCGCTGGTCTTCGGAGCGGTGACGTGCGAATCCGCCGTCACGCCGCCATGCCCGGGGAAGTGTTTAACGGATGGGATGATGCCGGCGTCCAGCAAGCCGTTCGAGGCTGCGACAACGGTCCGGGCCGCATTCTCCGGATCGCCCCCCGGCGATCGGGTTCTGATGGTGGGATCGGCAAGGCCGATGGTCAGGTCGGCGACGGGGGCGAAATCGACCGTAAACCCAAGGGAAGCCATGTCGCGCCCCATCCCGGCGAATGCCTCCTCGACGACCCCCTTGTCCCTCGCGGCGCCCGAGGCCATGAAAGCCGGCATGGCCGGGATGAGGCTCTGCAGGCGAGCCACCGTTCCGCCCTCCTGATCCGTCGCGACGATGATCGGCCAGTCCCTCCCATCGGCGATGCCGGCCTGAGCGGCCGCCGACGTCATCGACACGACCGACTGGTGGGAGCCGATGTTGCCCCCGCCCAGAATGACACCCCCCAGGTGGTAGGAACGGATGAGGTTCCCCAATTGCGTGGCATTCGTCCCCGAGAAGTGGGCCACGATCACCTGACCCGCGACCTCGTCCAGGCTCATGGCCTGGGCGGTTTCGAGCGCCCGGGCCACGTCTCCTTGGCTCGGCCCCCACGCCAGGAAGACGGCATCGGGGTCGGGGGGAGGAGGCGGGATCGGTGGGGGCGAGTACGGGGTGGCCGCGATCGTCGGTCGGGGTGCACTCTCGATCAGCCCGAACCAGAGCCCGATGACTCCGACAAACAAAAGGGACACCAAGGCGAGGACCGTCCGCCGCATCCACGAGCGTCGTCGAAGGAGTCGCCCTAGGGCCGCACCCCATCGCCTCGCCGCGTGCCATCGCAGGACCAGCAGTCTCCGGCCGACCTTCAGACTCCTTCGACCCCGCCACCAGGCTCTCCTCAACCACCGCCGGGACGTTGTCCAGGCCCTCCGTGCGACCCTTCCCTGGAGCCCGCCCGTCATCCTCACGGCGGCCACGACCCTTCCGGACGCTCGGCGGAGGCCGTGCATCCCTATGCCACCACCCTCGACAGAGACATGGCCGAGTCGACGCCCGCATCGAGGTCAGAGGGGGGGACCCCCGACCGAATGGCCGCACTCCCCAGGGTGGCGATCATGGCCCCGTTATCCGTGCAGAAGCGAACCGGAGGAATGCGAACCTCGATCCCCGCTTCCCCGCACCGATCGGCCGCGAGGGTCCTCAGTTGGCTGTTCGCGCTGAACCCGCCGCCGATGACCAAGGTCTGGATCCCATGCTCCGAGCAGGCTCGGAGGGTCTTGTCCACGAGGACGTCCGCGACGGCCGCCGCAAAGGAGGCGGCCACGTCTTCGCGCGGAACGTTTTTACCGGAATCGGAGTAGGCCTCGAGCCATCTCGCCACCGCCGTCTTCAGCCCGCTGAAGGAAAAGTCGTACGGGTGACGCTCGAGGTCCTTGGGGGAACTCAACCCCCGGGGGAAGTCGATGGCGTCCCGAGCACCCGATCGGGCTAGCCGGTCGACGTGCGGACCCCCGGGGTAGGGCAACCCTAAAAGTCGACCGACCTTGTCGAAGGCCTCCCCGGCGGCGTCGTCCAGCGTATGTCCGAGCTCGACCACCGACGTCGCGATGTCGTCGACCCTGAGAAGTGACGAATGCCCCCCGGACACGATCAAGGCGATGAACCTCTCCGGAAACGGGCCGTGAACCAACTCGTCCACGGCGATGTGGCCGACCACGTGATTGACCCCATAGAACGGCACCCGGAGGGCGAGGGCGAGGGCCTTGGCGGCCGCGGCGCCCACGGTCAGGGATCCCACGAGCCCAGGGCCCACGGCCACGGCCACGGCGTCGACGTCCTCCAGCCGCTCCTCGGCCGACGCGAGTGCCGCTTGGAGGGCGGGAATCATCTCCTCCAGGTGAGCGCGCGAGGCAACCTCGGGCACGATGCCGCCAAAACGGGTGTGCTCGTCCATCGAGCTCGCGACGGCCTCCCCCACCAGTTCCCTCCCCCGGACGAGTGCCACGCCCGTCTCGTCGCACGTGCTCTCGATGCCGAGGACTAGGGGCTCCACGGGTCCACCCTAAGGCCCGTCGAGGACGAGACCCATCACAACCCCGTCGACGTCCTCGGGCTGGTAGTACCTGGGTCGGACCCGGACGATGGAGAAGCCGTAGTCCTGGTACAGGCGGATGGCCCCGGTGTTGGTGACGGCGACCTCTAGCGACACCTCGGACACGCCGAGCGCACGAGCCTCGGCGAGGAAATCCTCGACGAGGGCGCGGGCGTTGCCGCGTCGGCGAGCCCGGGGGACGACCGCGAGGTTGAGAAGGTGAAAGGAGTCCCCGTCAAAGCCGTACACCGCATACCCCACCAGAGTTCCGTCCTCCTCGATCCCCCGGTACCGCCTGAGCCCCGACCCGTAATCCCGGTCGATCTCGATCCTCGACCAAGCCGAAGTCCCGAAGATCTCCGCCTCGCGGTCAGCCATCCACGCGAGATCCTCCGCCGACAAGTCCCGGACCCTTGCGGCCTCGGTCATGTGTTGGCCCTTGGTCGCGCGTCGGGGCAGCGAAGATATAGGGGTTCAGCGGGGAACTCCGCCCGGCCGGACGCCTCGAGGCGGGAAACGACGCGGACGAGCCATGCGGGGTCGGGATCCACGGGAGAACCGGGCCTGGGTTCGCCGAGCACCTCGGCGTATAGGGCCGCCCCCCGACCGACGACATCCCCTACTGCCTCGACCTCCCTCGGTGGGGTGACGTACGGGCCGCTCAGCCGCGTCCCGTCCTCGTACGTCGCCCAGTACACCTCCCTCCGGCGGGCGTCGGCGACGGCAGTCACGCTCCCCCCGCACTCGGCCCCGAGGGCGTCGAGCGAACAGCACCCGAGCACGGGCACACCCCAGGCGAAGGCGAGGACCCTCGCCGTCACCAGTCCGACCCTGAGCCCGGTGAAGGGAGCCGGACCGGTTCCCACGACGATTCGGGTGACCTCGTCACCGGAAACGCCGGCCCCGCCCAGGACACGCTCGACCATGGAGGTCAAGAGTTCCGCGTGGGACCTCGGCGCATACTCCGATTCCGTCGCGATGACCCGGTCCCCGTCCACCAAGGCCACCGAGATCGCGGACGAGGTATCGAGGGCGAGGTCCATGTCGAAAGCCTACGACCGGTCGACTCGACCCGAGACGACGCCCCCGAGATCCACCCC
>CAYTLH010000216.1:0-12448 GCA_964438525.1 uncultured Demequinaceae bacterium
GACGCCGAGGTGCGCGGCCGAGGCGAAGGTGATCACCCCGACGGTTCCGATTCCGGCTGCGGTCAGCACCCAGACGCGCCAACGCCGTCGATGACGGCGGCTCTTGGAGGAACGTCGAGTCATCGGCGCCCCTTAGGTCGATCGACTCGCGGATCCCCGGGAGTGAGGGTCAAACCCCCGGAAGGTTTCGGATCCCGAGGAAGCCTGCCCGGACGCCGGCCGATCCACGGGCACCGCCCGCGGCCCAATCCAGGCGAGAAAACCACCGAGGACGATCACTCCGACGAGGGTCGGGGTCATAACACCCTCTGTCCCGCCCTGACGGGAACGCGCGCGTTATCGGACTCCCAACCCTCCGGGTCCTCCGCTTCGCCCTCCGGCTCGGGCCAGAGCATGAGCACGAGGGCCGCGAGCAGGACGAAACCCCACAACCACGGCTGGAGGAAGAACTCGGTGATCTGTCCGGCGCCTTGGATGTGGTAGACGACGGGCCCCAGGATCTCCTCGTCGGTGGGCGCCCACTGGTCGATCCAGGAGTTGTTGTCCCCCTGCACCTTCCAGCCGGTCTCCCCTTCTCCGCCGACGATGCGGTGAACCACGTGGGCGCCGCCAAAGTCCGAGGGGGTATAGACAACGACGTCGCCGACCTCCACCGGCCCCTTCCGGGCGATCACGAGGTCGCCGTCCGAGAAGGTCGGCTCCATAGAGTTACCGGAGACGATGACGAGTGTCGTGGCCCCCCCGAGGGAGGAAGGCCACAGGAACCAAGCATCGATTGCGATGATCGTCCAGAGGGCGAGATTGCCGAGGACCGACAGGTACCAGCGACCGGTGAACCGGGCGCCGATACCTGTCGAGTGACGAATCACGGGATCCTCAGCTCTCTGTGGTTCCTACTTAGCCGATCGCGACGGCAACGCCGTAGATGTCGGCGACGTCGACCGTGGCCGAAAGGTTCACGGTAACGCTGCCGGCGGCGTAAGCGATTGAGCCATTGGCAAGAGCCGCGTCAGCGGCATCGGTAACGGTCACTAGGACGGTCCCCGTGCAAGTGCCGTCGAGGTCGCCGATGACGACCTGGTCGACTGCGTAACCGGGGATGCTCGCGTCGTAGGAGGGCGAGTATGTGACGGTAACGCCGTCAGCGTCGCAGTCTGCGATCGCATCGACACCGGCAACGACATCCGTGCTGTTGACCGTGAGCTGCGCCGCCGACGCCATGCTGAGACCAGCAACTCCGACGATGGCGAGCGCGAGGGCAAGAGATTTGCGCGATGTGCGCCGATTGATAGTAGCCACTTCGAGTTCCTTTCAAATATGTAGCGAGGCCGGGCCTGGAAGGATGAGCATCTTCGCGGTCCGTCCCCGCTTGGTATCGGCATGTAACCGACATCACATGAGAGGGATGCGCCGTCGAAGTATGACGCAGATCACAAAAATGTCGAATCGTTTTAGCAGGTTCGACCAAGAAGCCTCCCACCCCCCCACGAGGGCCGAAAGGCCGACGAGAGCTGGCAGCGGGACTCGAACCCGCAACCGCCCGATTACAAGTCGGGTGCGCTACCAGTTGCGCCATGCCAGCGGCGCCGGACGCGAGGACGCCCGACCCTCGATACGAGAGTACCGGGACTACGACGGACGAAGGGGTGCGAGCCTCAGGCGGAGGCCGACGGCGACGGCGCCACCTCCGGCGGATTCAGCAGGTAGTCTTCGAACGCCTCGGCCCCGTTGTCCTTCACGTAGTTGACGCCCGCCGTGATATTCCCCGGCGTCGTCCAATAGCTGAAGTGCACCCCGCCGATCCTGACCGTCGGCGTGCCGAACCCTTCCTGCCCGGTCGTGGGATCCACGTACCAATAGGCCTGGGTGTCCCGTTCCGTAGTCTGGGCGACCCACAGGGTGAACTCGCCGTCGGCGAACCTGTCGATCGCGTCCTCCGACACCCCGGCATCCCGGGCGACGTCGGCGATCTCGTCGTTCGTCAGGCCCTTGACCAACTCCTCGGGCTGACGGGCGAAACTCAGCTTCACGAACGCCCAGAAGTGGTCGGGATCGTACTCGGCCGCCGTGGCCCAGGCGTTCGCCATCCGCGTCGAATAGTGGGTCCCCGCCGAGTAATCGTCGAGGATCGAGACGATGTGGTAGCGGAAGGCGATCTCCCCCTGCTCGATGAGGTATTCGACCTCCGCACTCGCCACCTCGTCGAAGATCCGACACCACGGGCACAACGGGTCCTCGACGAGCTCGACGGCGATCGCCCCCTCGGGCGGAGCCTCGCCGAGGACGCCGCCGGGGCCGATCACGATGGCGCCGTCCTCCTCTACCACGCTAGGCGCCTTCAACTCCCCGCTGTTGGGGACGACGTAGGGCCCTTCCTCCTCCCCGGTTTTGATGATGAACACGATGGCGACCACGAACAGGGCCACCAGGGCCAAGGCCCCGACGGTAAACAGAATCGTCATCCGCCTGGCGGCGGCCCGTTGCTTGGCCCGAAGTTCGGCTGCGGCCTGACGCGCCGCCGCGGACTTCGAAGCGGATCCCTTCCCGGCCATGGTGATCCTTTCCTCGGAGGGTGCTGTGGTCATCTTACTGGCCGGGGCGCGATGCCACCGACCGTCGTCTCAGAGCATCACGGGGTCGCGGAGGATTCCGGCAGAGGGGGGAGCGGCCAGAATGAGGGCTCGGTCCGCCACACCAGGGCGATGAGCACCACGGCAATCCCGATGAACGCGATCGAGCACCATACCCGCGTCGCCGTCCGAGTCCGTGCGACGATCGCCGCGACCCTCCGCACGCCGTCTCGCGTCGCATATGCCCACAAGCCCCACCATATGAGCCCGGCCGCGAGCGCCGCCCCCAGGGCGAGGGCCAGGGCGTGGCCCCACGCCTGCGAGGTCTCGCTGTGCGAGAACCCCACTTGCTCCGAACTGACCGCCTGCCACAGAAGCGCGGCCAGCCCGCCGCCAGCGGCGCCACCGATGGCCACCGACGGAAGAATCTCCCCGACGGACCTGAGGAAATGCCAAGGCAACCCGATGGTCGCGATGGCCGTGTCCCCACGTTTCGCCCCCCGCTTGGCCCGCATGGCCGCGATCGTCACGACCCTCCGATGCTCGACCCGACACAAGGCGAGGATGAAGACGAGGACGATGAAGGCGGTCGCCGGAACCAAGGTCGAGACCGCGACGAACGCCCCGGCCCACGCCGCGATCGTTCCCGTGCGTTTCGTCAGGATTGGCGGAAGGGGAAGGTGCTGTTTTCCCGCCTTCCCCCCGACCGAGGCTTCCTCCCCCAGGTCGAAGAGCCTCGTGACCGGCAGATTCTCGCTGATGGGGGTCCCCGGACGCGAGGCGGCACGGGACACGGCCGGCAGCCGGACGGTTTTTCCCCGGAAGGCGGCGACGACCTCCTCCGGCTTGACCCTCCGCTTGATGTCCAGGGCCAGGGCGGCGGCCAGGGCCTCGGCCCCCGGCACGTCAGGCAGCAAGACCTCTCCGGCGAACGTCTTCCCCAACGCCCCCTTGCCCAATCCGAAGGGCGCCTGTCCGGTCATGGCGAAGGCTATGGTCGCGGCCCAGGACCAGAGGTCGGCCTGCATGCCCGGCTCCGCGCCGTCGATGACCTCCGGGGCCACGTACCCGGCCGTCCCGCTGACCAAACCTTCCCGGGTGAGGCGCGGATCCTCCGGCCGATGGGACAACCCGAAATCGATGAGCACCGGCCCGTTGGGCCCCATCATGACGTTCGACGGGGTGACGTCCCGATGGATCACCCCGGCGGCGTGGGCCGCGGCCAGGGCCGAGGCGAGAGTCTCTGCGAGGTCCGCGAGCTTCTTCCCCTTGAGCGGCCCCTTCGCCTTGATGTGGTGGGCCAGGCTCACGCCCTCGATGAAGTCGAAGACGACATAGGGTTCGGCCCCCTCCGTGTCGGCGTCCAAGACCCCGGGGACGCCGGGATGGTCGATGGACCGAAGGGCGTCGACCTCCCTGTTCAGCCTGGTTCGCGCCGCGGGGTTGGTGCTCGAATCGACCAGCTTGAGCGCGGCGGGTTTGCCGCCGGGGCCGGTGACCTTGTAGACGTCCCCCGATCCCCCTCGGCCGAGGATCTCCTTGACGACGTAAGAGCCGATCCGAGTCCCCGGCCGACGAAGACGCATTCCCATGCCGCTACCGTATCGCGCCAGCAGTTGGATAGGACCCCCGTCTGTGGCAGGATTGACCCGTCCGCAAACGCGGGCGTGTCTGTGCAGACACCGCATTGGCACTCTTCACTACGGATCGTCCGGCACGTACCTGCCGGTGAAGGGACCAGAAATGGCAACCGTTACCTACGATCACGCGACCCGCATCTATCCGGGCACGGATCGTCCTGCGGTCGACCGGCTCGACATCAAGATTGAGGACGGGGAATTCCTCGTGCTCGTCGGGCCCTCCGGCTGCGGCAAATCCACATCGCTCCGCATGCTCGCGGGCCTCGAAGACATCGACGAGGGCTCGATTTGGGTGGGCGACCGCGATGTGACCCGCGTCCAGCCGAAGGACCGGGACATCGCGATGGTGTTCCAGTCCTACGCTCTCTACCCCCACATGTCCGTCGCGGACAATATGGGGTTCGCCCTCAAGATCGCAGGGATTCCCAAGGACGAGATCCGCGAACGGGTCGAAGCCGCGGCCAAGATCCTCGACCTGAGCGAATACCTCAAGCGTCGCCCCCGGGCTCTCAGCGGTGGGCAGCGCCAGCGCGTGGCCATGGGCCGCGCCATCGTGCGCCAACCCCAGGTATTCCTCATGGACGAGCCGCTGTCCAACCTCGACGCCAAACTCAGGGTTCAGACCCGTACCCAGATCGCCGCTCTCCAGCGCCGCCTGGGCACAACCACGGTCTACGTCACCCACGACCAGATCGAGGCTTTGACGATGGGCGACCGAATCGCCGTCCTCAAGGACGGCGTCCTCCAGCAGGTCGGCACCCCCCGGGAGATGTTCGACTTCCCGGAGAACGTGTTCGTCGCCGGCTTCATCGGCTCCCCCGCCATGAACCTCGGCACCTACCCCGTTTTCGACGGGGCCGCCCAGGTTGGTCGCGCCCGTGTCCCGCTCACCCGGGACACCATCTCCGCCCTGAAGGAAGAGGACAAGAACACCATCGTCCTCGGGTTCCGCCCCGAAGCCCTCGACCGGGCGAGCGCCAACGCTGAAGGCGCCATCCCCATCGACGTCGAGGCCGTCGAGGAGCTCGGTTCCGACGCCTTCGTGTACGGCTCCATCCCGAACGAGTTCGGTGCTTCGGAGGAGTTCCACTTCTCCGCGGGCGAGGCTCAGCTCATCGTCCGCATCGACCCGCGTCAGGTCCCCAAGAAGGGCGAAACCATGTGGGTGACCATCCGCAAGGATGAGCAGCACACGTTCTCCCCCACGACCGGGAAGAGGCTATCCGGCGAGCACAAGAGAGAGCGGAAGTCGCGCAAGAAGAAGTAACGACGATTGCCCGTGCTTCGGGGGCGGTCCGGTTCGCCGGGCCGCCCCCGTTGCCGTCCGGATTAGGATGGGTCGGTACCCGAATCGAGGCGAACGTGGCACTGACGATCAAGGGGGTGGCCGACCCCGCCCTCATCGCCCTCCCCTGGCACCTCCCGCTCGAACAGTGGCCGCCCGAGATCATCGCCGCCCTGCCGAGGGGCCTCTCCCGCCACGTGGTCAGGTTCGCCCACCTGGGTGACCGTATCCTCGCGATCAAGGAGACGAGCCCCGAACTCGCCCTGCGGGAAATCACCCTGCTTCGTCAACTCCAACGCCTGGGGGCCCCGACCGTCATGCCCCTCGCCATCGTGACGGGGCGCGAGTCCGCCGACGGAGACGATCTGGGGGCGGCCCTCGTCACCGCCCACCTCCAGTTCTCCCTTCCCTATCGGGCACTGTTCAGCCAATCCCTGCGCGAGGAAACCGTCGTCCGATTCGTCGACGCCCTCGCCGTCCTCCTCGTCAGGCTTCACTTGCTCGGTTTCTACTGGGGGGACGTTTCCCTGTCGAACGCCCTCTTCCGGAGGGACGCGGCGGAGTTCACCGCCTACCTCGTGGACGCGGAGACGGGCGAACTGCATTCCTCCTTGACCGACGGTCAACGTGGGCACGATCTGGACCTCGCGCGGATGAACATCCTCGGAGAGATGTTCGACCTGGAGGCCCAGGAGGCGCTTCACGAGCACGTCGAGCCCCTCGCCGTCGCGGAACGGCTGGAGACGCGCTACGCGGAGCTCTGGACGACGCTGACCGAGACCGAGACCGAGACGGTGACCTCGAATCTTCCGCTCAGGATCAACGAGCGGGTGCAACGACTGAACACCCTCGGGTTCGACATCGCCGAGCTCGACGTCCGAGAGGCCGAGGACGGGCAGGCGATCGTCATCCGCCCCAAGGTCGTGGACGCCGGCCACCACGCTCGACGGCTCATGCGCTTGACCGGGCTCGACGTCCAGGAGAACCAGGCCCGCCGCCTGCTCAACGATCTCGACGAGTTCCACTGCTGCGCGGCGTCTGGCGAGGATGATTCCTACGCCGCGCACCAATGGCTGATCACGGTATTCGAGCCGACGGTCCGCGCCGTCCCGCGCGAGTTGCGCACCAAACTCGAGCCCGCCCAGATCTTCCACGAAGTCCTCGACCACCGCTGGTTCCTCGCCGAGACGGCGGGCCGGGACGTTCCGATGGACGTGGCCGCAGCCTCGTACATCAAGCACATCCTTCCGGACCGCCCAGACGAGAAGGCTTTGTTCTCGGCGACGCCCGAGGAGATGACGGCCGAGCTCCCCGCCCTCACCGCCGAGGTCAAGTCCCGCTCGCCCGCGCCCGTTTTCGAGGGGGACAACACGGCGGGCTGGGGACACCCCGACGATGTCCCGCCCCTGGGGGTCGGCCCGGAGGGCACGGATACCGTCGACTGACGCGGGTTCCGGCGACCAGGCCGCGCTACCTCCCCCGGCCTTCCCTCGCCCGCCTGGCCTCGTAGAGGGCCACGGAGGCGGCGACGGAGGCGTTCAACGACTCCGTCGCCTCCGATATCGGTATGGAGACCAACTGATCGCACTCGGCCGCCATGAGCCGCGACAACCCCTTGCCCTCCGACCCCACCGCGACGACGAGGGGCTCCTCGAGGAGGGGGCAATCGCGGAGTGAAACCTCCGCCGCGGCGTCGAGGCCGACGACGAAGCACCCCCGTCCCTTAAGGTCGACGACGGACCTGACAAGATTGCCCACCCGGGCGACCTTCACCCGCGAGGCGGCCCCCGCCGAGGCCTTCCAGGCGGCGGCCGTCACCGAAGCCGCCCGACGCTCCGGGATGAGGACGCCCGTGGCCCCGAAGGCGGCGGCCGACCTCAAGATCGCCCCGAGGTTCCTGGGGTCCTGGATTCCATCGAGGGCCACGACGAGCGGGTGCGCTCGGCCGTCGACGAGGTCGATGAGGTCGGCGTAGGCGAAGGGTCGGACGGCGAGGGCGATCCCCTGATGGGCGGCCCCGCCGGCCAGGGCGTCGAGGTCGGGCCTCGCCACCTCTCGGACGTCAAGCCCGGCCGACACCGCGAGGGCGAGGATCTCCCGCACACGATCGTCGGCCTCGATCCGGGAGAAGACCTTGAGTCCCTCGGCGGGTATCCCCGTCCTGAGGGCTTCGAGGACGGGGTTCCTCCCGACGATGGTCTCACTCGACCGGGCTCGCCCTCCGCGCGACGACCTCCTTCCCGCCCGCTTGGCCGCCTCCGCGCGCGCCCGGGCGGGGTGTCCGACCCGATCTTCGGCCTTCGGGGTGGGGCCGCGACCTTTGAGGGCCTTCCTCCCCCGTCCGCCGCTTCCGATTCCCTTCGAAGAATCCCGGCGACGGCCGGCCCCCGGCCGCCCGGCGTTGCCGGTCATCCCGTCACCCCTCGTCCGAGAGCGACCATCGCGGACCGTCCGCGGAATCCTCGATGAGGATCCCGGCCTCGGCCAGCCGGTCGCGGACGGCGTCGGCGCCGGCCCAATCCTTGGCGAGCCTCGCCCGTTCCCGCGCCTCCAGTTCGCCCCGGACCAGGGAGTCGAGGGCGTGCGACGTCCGGTCGAGATCGGCGCCCACCTTCCAGGTCACGGATTCGGGGTCGAGCCCGAGCGAGTCGAGCATGGCCCTCACGGCGAGCAAGGAGGCCGCGACCGCGCCTTTGTCCCCCTCGGCCAGGGCCGTGTTTCCTCGACGCACGGCATCGTGGACCTCGACGAGCGCCCGCGGGACGGAGAGGTCGTCGTCCATGGCGTCGACGAAGGCGGACGGCAGGGTCGCGGCCCGAATCTCGTCGAGACTCGGCTGCCCGACCCGCTCTCCGGCCCGCCTCACGAAGCCCTCGAGCCTTTCCCAGGTCGCCTCCGCGTCGGTGAGGGTCGTATCCGTGTATTCGAGCATCGAACGATAGTGGACGGACACCAGGGCGAGCCTCAGGGCGACGGCCTGGCGCCGATGAAGCACCTCGGACACGAGGAGCGAGTTCCCGAGCGACTTGGACATCTTCTCGCCCGATTGGGTGAGCCAGGCGGAGTGCATCCAGAGCCGGGCGAAGGCGTGCCCGGCCGCCTTCGACTGAGCCTGCTCGTTCTCGTGGTGGGGGAAACGGAGGTCGAGCCCGCCCCCGTGGATGTCGAACTCGTCGCCGAGGTACCGCCTGGCCATGGCCGAGCACTCGATGTGCCACCCCGGGCGTCCCGGTCCCCAAGGCGAGGGCCAACTGCCCCCAGGGGGGTCGGTCTCTTTGGCGGCCTTCCAGAGCGCAAAGTCCCTGGGATCCCTCTTGCCTTCGGAGACATCTTCCGAGGGCTCGAGGTCGCCCAGCTTCTGATTGGTCAGGGCTCCGTAGTCCGGAAAGGACCGAACGTCGAAATACACGGAGCCGGAATCCACGTACGCATGGTTCTCACTGATGAGGGACTCGATGAAGAACTGGATTTCGGGGATGTGGCCGGTCGCACGGGGCTCATAGGTCGCCGGGAGGCATCCGACGGCGTCGTAGGCGCGGGTGAACTCCCGCTCGTGGCGCGCCGCCCACGCCCACCACGGCACCCCGGCCTCCCGGGACTTGACGAAAATCTTGTCGTCCACGTCTGTGACGTTGCGGATCATCGTCACGCTGAGCCCCGTCCTTTCCAGCCAGCGGTGGAGGACGTCGAACGCGACCCCGGAACGCAGGTGTCCGATGTGGGGGGAGGTCTGAACCGTGGGGCCGCAGACATAGATCCCCACCTGGCCCTTGACGAGGGGGACGAAGTCGCGGATCTTTCGGGTGGCGGTGTCGTAGAGGCGGAGGGTCACGGGCTCAGGCTACCGGGGACACAAGGGCCATGGCGATAGCCGCGACGCCCTCCCCCCGACCCGTGAGCCCAAGCCCGTCCGTCGTCGTCCCGGATAGGCTGACCGGCGCGCCGATGGCCTCGGAGAGCACCCGCTCCGCCTCGTCGCGCCGCTTCGCGATGCGCGGTCGATTGCCGATCACCTGGACGGAGACGTTGCCGATCTCATAGCCCGCGGCTCGCACGAGCCTGGCTACCTCGGAGAGGAGCTCGACGCCCGCGGCCCCCTCATGCTCGGGCTTGTCCACCCCGAAGACCGCGCCGAGGTCGCCCAGGGAGGCGGCCGAGAGGAGAGCGTCGCACGCGGCATGGGCGGCTACATCGCCGTCGGAGTGCCCGACGAGCGGCGGCACCCCCGGCCACTCGATACCCCCAAGCCTCATGCCGTCGCTGCCGTCCCCGAAGGCGTGGACGTCCACTCCCACTCCAACCCGTGGCGTCATGACCTCCTCGCAACGTACTCCGCGAAGGCTAGATCGCCCTCGACGGTCACCTTGAAACCCCAGGGATGGCCCTCCGTGGCCACCACCCGGTAACCATACCGCCGGACCAATCCGGCGTCATCGGTCGCGTCGAGTGCCCCGTCCTCCGCCGCCCGGGAATAGGAATCGACAAGCGCGTCTGCCCGAAAAGCCTGCGGCGTCTGGGCGGCCCGGATCAGATCCCGGTCCACCACCGCCCCGAGCGCACCCTCCTCGTCCGGGGATGCCACCAAGGTGTCGACGAGGGGGACGATGGGAACGGCCCCGTCGGCCCCCGCCTGAATCGCCCCGATAGCGGCCTCCATCGGCTCGACGGGCATGAAGGCCCGGGCGGCGTCGTGGACGAGGATGATGGTCGGGCGCGGCGAGACGTTCTCGGTGAGGGCTTCGAGCCCTGCGGCAACGGATTCGCTCCGGCTTGCTCCTCCCGCGACCACCCGGACCTCAAGACGCGGCCTCCCGGCCCTCACGAGGGAGACGGCGTCCTCGAATTCCGATTCCCGACCGGGTGGCACGACGACGGCCACGACATCGGCCACGTCGGCGACGCGGTCGAGGGCCCAGGCGACCAGTGGCTGTCCGGCGACGTTGACAAGGGCCTTGGGCGCGTCCGCCCCCAGCCGTGTTCCCAGACCGGCGGCCGCGATGACCGCCGCCGTTGTCACGAAGCGAGCACCTCGTCGAGGCGACCCTCCGCCTCGGATTCCGTGCACTTTTCGGCCAGGGCGAGTTCGGACACGAGGATCTGACGCGCCTTGGAGAGCATGCGTTTTTCACCCGCGGACAGTCCCTTGTCGGTATCGCGACGGCTAAGGTCGCGGACAACCTCTGCCACGCGGATGACATCCCCGGAGGCCAACTTCTCGACGTTCGCCTTGTATCGGCGTGACCAGTTGGTCGGCTCCTCGACGTACGGTTCCTTCAGGACCAAGAACACCTTCTCAAGCCCGGCCTCGTCCACGACATTGCGGACGCCGACGAGGTCGATGTTCTCGGCGGGAACCTCGATGGTCAGGTCACCCTGGGCAACCTTGAGTTTGAGGTAGGTCTTCTCCTCGCCCCCGACCTTCCTGGTCTTGATGTCTTGAATCTCGGCCGCACCGTGGTGCGGATAAATCACAGTCTCGCCTACAGCGAAGTTCATAGGTCTCGTCTCTTCCCCTCTGTGCGGCTATCCATTCTACCATCGCCCGCCGACCGAGAGGAGGGGGCGATTCCGCTCCGCCCCTCCTACCCGAACCGGCCGGAGATGTAGTCCTCGGTCGCCTTCTCCGCCGGTGCCGAGAAGATGATCGACGTCTCGTTCATCTCGATGAGCCGCCCGGGCTCGCCCGCGTCGGCGATGTTGAAGAACGCGGTCCGATCCGAGACGCGCGCCGCCTGCTGCATGTTGTGGGTGACGATGACGATCGTGTACTTCTCCTTGAGCTCCGCAATGAGGTCCTCGATCGCGAGGGTCGAAATGGGGTCGAGGGCGGACGCCGGCTCATCCATGAGCAGAACGTCCGGCTTGATGGCGATCGCCCGGGCGATACACAGGCGCTGCTGTTGCCCGCCCGAAAGCGAGGAGCCCGGACGGTTCAGGCGGTCCTTGACCTCGCCCCAGAGGTTCGCCGCCCGGAGCGACTTCTCGACCAGGGCCTCGGCCTCGGCCTTGGGAAGCCGGTGGCTGAGCAACCGGATCCCGGCGAGGACGTTCTCGGAAATCGTCATCGTCGGAAAGGGGTTGGGGCGCTGGAACACCATCCCAATGTGGCGCCGGACGGCGACGGGGTCGACCTCGGGGGAATAGAGGTTGAGGCCGTCCATGAGCACCTCGCCCTCGATGCGGGCGCCCGGCAGCACCTCATGCATCCGGTTGAGGGTACGGATGAAGGTCGATTTCCCGCACCCAGAGGGCCCGATGAGGGCGGTGACGGACTTCGGTTCGATCGCGAGCGACACCCCCTCGACCGCGAGGAACGATCCGTAATAGCAGTTGAGGTTGTTGACGTCGATTCTCTTGGCCATTCTCCGACTCCCTAGCGTCCCATCCGGGGGGACAGGTACTTGGCGATGATGCGCGCGACGAGGTTGAGCACCATGACGATGAGGATGAGGACGAGCGCCGCCGCCCAGGCCCGTTGCACGGTGATGTCGGGCACGCATACCATATCCGGGTTGTTGCACGGCTGCGGGCCCTTCCGGTACTCCGAGACGATGTAGACGGGCAGGGTCATCATCCGCCCGTCCAACGGGTTCCAGTTCAGCGAGTCGGCGACTCCAACGGCGATGAGCAGCGGTGCCGTCTCCCCGATGACCCGGGCGACGGCGAGCATGACCCCGGTCGTGATCCCCGCGAACGCCGTGCGGACGACCACCTTGAGGACCGTCAACCACTTGGGGATGCCGAGCGCGTACGACGCCTCCCTGAGTTCGTTCGGCACGACCCGGATCATCTCCTCGCACGAACGTACGACGATGGGGATCATCAAAATGGACAACGCGACGGCCCCGACGATGGCGGTCTTGGTCCCCGGACCCATGATCACCGCGAAGAGGGCATAGGCGAAGAGGCCCGCGACGATGGAGGGGATGCCGGTCATGACGTCCACGAAGAAC
>CAYTLH010000217.1:0-9761 GCA_964438525.1 uncultured Demequinaceae bacterium
CGGATCGCCGAGTTTGTTGAGGCGGAGGCCCCGGCCGACGGTGCCCACCCGGGGCTTCGCGAGGACGTCGCGCAATTCACCGAGCGGCTCAGGGCTGGCGACCCCGTGGGGGATATCCCCAACCGTGACCGATAGACTGGCGTCCCGACCCCGGAGGAACCGAGTGGGACCCAACTCCTTGAACGCGCGCGGCAGCCTGAGCGTCGGCGGCGTCGACTACGAGATCTACCGCCTGTCGGCCGTGCCCGGCCTCGAGCGCCTGCCTTTCAGCCTCAAGGTCATCGCCGAGGCGCTGCTGCGCACCGAGGACGGAACCAACGTCACCGCCGAACACGTCCGGGCGCTCGCCGAATGGGACCCCGCCGCCACACCCCGGACCGAGATCCAGTTCACGCCCGCCCGTGTCGTCATGCAGGACCTCACCGGCGTACCCTGCGTCGTCGACCTCGCCACCATGCGCGAAGCGGTGAAGGACCTCGGCGGCGATCCGACCGTCATCAACCCCCTCGCCCCCGCCGACCTCGTCATCGATCACTCCGTCGTCATCGACGTCTTCGGCCGTTCGGACGCCCTCGCCATCAACACCGGCCTCGAGTACGAGCGCAACCGAGAGCGCTACCAGTTCCTCAGGTGGGGCCAGGGCGCCTTCGACAACTTTCGCGTCGTCCCCCCGGGAACCGGCATCGTCCACCAGGTCAACCTCGAGTTCCTCGCCAAGGTCGTCGCGACCCGCGACACAGACGGGGTGCTTCAGGCGTTCCCCGACTCGTGCGTCGGAACCGATTCCCACACGACCATGATCAACGGGCTCGGCGTGCTCGGATGGGGGGTCGGGGGCATCGAGGCGGAGGCGGCCATGCTCGGTCAGCCCGTCTCCATGCTCATTCCCAAGGTTGTCGGCTTCAAGCTGACCGGAGAGATCCCGGCCGGCGCGACGGCCACCGACGTCGTCCTCACCATCACCGAGAAGCTTCGCGAGCACGGGGTCGTCGGCACCATCGTCGAGTTCTACGGCGACGGCGTGGCCTCCATCCCTCTCGCCAACCGGGCGACCATCGGCAACATGTCCCCCGAATACGGGTCGACGGCCGCGGTGTTCCCCATCGACCGGGTCACCCTGGACTACCTCGCCTTGACCGGCAGGAGCGACGAGCGGATCGAGTTGGTCGAGGCGTACGCGCGCGAGCAGGGCCTGTGGCACGACCCGTCCGACCCGGGTTACGTCGAGCCCGCCTACTCCGAGTACGTCGAACTCGACCTCGGGGAGGTGGTGCCGTCGATCGCCGGCCCCAAGCGCCCCCAGGACCGCATCGCCCTCACCGACGCCAAGCCCCAGTTCGCCAAGGACCTCGGGCAGTTGCGCGACGGCGACGCGAAGCAGGCCGACTACACCGGCGAGGGCGGTACGGTCGCCATCGGCGACGGGGCCGTCGTCATCGCCTCCATCACCTCGTGCACGAACACGTCCAACCCGTCCGTCATGATCGGGGCGGGGTTGCTCGCCCGCAACGCCGCCAAGAAGGGCCTGACGGCCAAGCCCTGGGTCAAGACGTCCCTCGCGCCCGGATCGAAGGTCGTCACCGACTACTACGAGAAGGCGGGGCTGATGCCGGACCTCGAGGCCCTCGGCTTCCACGTGGTCGGCTACGGCTGCACCACCTGCATCGGCAACTCCGGCCCCCTGCCCGAAGCCATCTCCGCCGCCGTCCGGAACAACGACCTCGCCGTCGCCGCAGTCCTGAGCGGCAACCGGAACTTCGAGGGGCGCATCAACCCCGACGTGAAGATGAATTACTTGGCCTCGCCCCCGCTCGTCGTCGCCTACGCCCTCGCGGGCACCGTGGACTTCGACTTCACCGCCGATCCGTTGGGCAAGGACAAGGACGGCAAGGACGTCTTCCTCAAGGACATCTGGCCGACCCCTGCCGAGGTCGAGGAGGTGGTCGCGTCGGCCATCACTCGGGACATGTTCGTCGCCGACTACGCCGAGGTCTTCTCCGGGGACGAACGCTGGCGCTCCCTCCCGACCCCGACGGGCGACACCTTCTCCTGGGACGACGATTCGACCTACGTGCGCAAGCCGCCCTTCTTCGACGGCATGGCACGGAAACCCGCGCCCGTGGAGGATATCGTCGGGGCCCGGGTCCTGGCCTGGCTCGGCGATTCTGTGACGACCGACCACATCTCCCCGGCGGGTTCGATTCCTCCCGACTGCCCGGCGGGGCTGTACCTCACCGAGCACGGGATCGAGCAGAAGGACTTCAACTCGTACGGTTCGCGGAGGGGCAACCACGAGGTCATGATCCGGGGGACGTTCGCCAACATCAGGCTCAGGAACAAGCTGGTCGACGTCGAGGGCGGCCACACCCTCAACCACCTCACCGGTCGCCAGCAGAGCATCTTCGACGCCGCCGAGGCGTACCGGGAGGCGGGCATTCCCCTCATCGTCCTCGCGGGGAAGGAGTACGGGACGGGCTCGTCCCGTGACTGGGCGGCCAAGGGCACGGCCCTGCTCGGCGTCCGCGCCGTCATCGCCGAGAGCTTCGAGAGGATCCATCGGTCCAACCTCATCGGCATGGGGGTCCTGCCGCTCGAGTTCCCCGCGGGGGAGACCGCCGAGTCCCTGGGGTTGGACGGCACATCGTGCCTCACCATCAAGGGCGTATCCGCCTTCACCGAGGGCCAGCGCCCCCGTACCCTGACCGTCACCGCCACCCGCCCGAACTCGGCCGGTTCGTCCTCGGTCCTCATGCAATTCACCGCCAAGGTCCGCATCGACACTCCCGGAGAGGCCGCCTACTTCAACAACGGCGGCATCCTTCAGTACGTTCTCCGGTCACTCGTCTCCGAGTAGACGGGAGCCGGGGACGTAGAGTGGACGGGTCGGAAAACGCCGAGGAGACAAGGACGATGCTGGAGTCGATCGGGTCCCCCGCGGACCTCAAGCGCCTCTCCCGGGAGGAGTGTGTGGAACTCGCCGCCGAGATCCGCGCCCACTTGGTCGAATCGGTCTGCAAGACCGGCGGACACCTCGGCCCCAACCTCGGAGTCGTCGAACTCAGCATCGCCCTTCACCGCGTCTTCGACTCCCCCCGGGACTCGATCGTCTTCGACACCGGCCACCAGGCGTATGTCCACAAGCTCCTGACCGGTCGGCGGGACTTCTCCCGCCTTCGCAAGTCCGGGGGCATCGCGGGCTACCCGAACCGCGCCGAATCCGAGCATGACGTCGTCGAGAACTCCCACGCCTCGACCGCCCTGTCGTGGGCGGCCGGCATCGCCCGGGGCAACACCCTGCTGAGCCAAACCGACCGGGTCACCGTGGCCGTCGTCGGCGACGGTGCCCTCACCGGCGGGATGTCCTGGGAGGCCCTCAACCAGATCGCCGACTCCGAGGACCACATCGTCATCGTCGTCAACGACAACGGCCGGAGCTACGCGAGGACGATGGGCGGGCTCGCTCGGCGCCTCGACTCCATCCGGACGAGCCCAAGATATGAGAACTTCCTCGGGTGGGGCAAGAGGACCCTCGCCCGGCGGGGGCGGGTCGGTCAACGCACCTTCCGGGCCATCCGCCGGGTCAAGCACGGGATGCACGCGCTGTTCGGGCCGGAGGGGCTCTTCGAGGATCTCGGGATCAAGTACATCGGGCCGGTCGACGGGCACGACGTCCACCAGGTCGAAGAGGCGCTTGGGCACGCGAAGGGTTTCGGCCACCCCGTCATGGTCCACGTGTTGACGGAGAAGGGGCGGGGGTACGAGCCGGCGACCAATCATGAGGGCGACAAGTTCCACGCCGTCGGGCGGATCCACCCCGAGACCGGGCTTCCGGTTGAGCCCTCCCGGTTCGGCTGGACGGCCGTCTTCGCCGATGAGGTGGTCAAGGCCGCGCGGAAACGACCCGAAATCGTCGCCCTGACCGCGGCGATGAGGGAGCCGGTGGGGCTGCAGCCGTTCGCCGATGAATTCCCCGACCGGGTCATCGACGTGGGGATCGCCGAGCAGCACGCCGCCACGGCCGCGGCGGGGCTCGCGTTCGCCGGGGCACATCCTGTCGTCGCCGTCTATGCGGCCTTCCTCAACCGGGCCTTCGATCAGATCCTCATGGACGTGGGCCTCCATCGCGCGGGCGTGACCTTCGTGCTTGACCGGGCCGGTGTGACGGGCGAGGATGGCCCGAGCCACAACGGCATGTGGGATCTCGCGGTCCTCCGGCACGTCCCCGGCATCCGCATCGCCGCCCCCCGGGACGAGCCGACCCTCCGTCAGGCCTTTCGGGAGGCCATCGCCGTCGAGGACGGCCCGACGGTCGTGCGGTACCCCAAGGGGGACGTCGGGCCGGCGCTTCCGGCGAGGAAGCCCCGCGGGAAGCGGTTCGAGGGGATCGACGTCTTGGCCGAGCCGGGGGTCAAGCCCAAGGTCGTGGTGTTCGGGATTGGGGCGATGGCGTCGACGGGGGTGCAGGTCGCGGCGGAGCTGATGGGCGGGGGTATCCCGGCGCGGGCGGCGACGGCCACGTGGGTCGTGCCGACGCCGGCGGGGCTTGCCGCCACGGTCGATGGAGCGGACCTGGTCGTGACGATCGAGGACGGGTTGGTCGAAGGCGGCGTGGGGGAGGGTTGGGGATCGTGTCCGGATGCCGCTCCGCGCTGGCTTCACCTCGGGGTGCCGAGGGAGTTCCCGGCTCACGGTTCCCGCGAGGAGGTCCTCGCCCGGTGCGGGCTCGATGTCCCCTCGGTCGTATCGGCGATCAGGTCGAGTCTCGGACTTCCCGAGGGGGCTCCTCGCTAGGGGGAGTTCGGACTCTCGGCGTCCACGTCCTCCGCGTCCGCGAAGGCACGCGCCAAGCGCTCCGCCGTCAGGTCAACCTGCCACGGCCTCGCCCCGCGCCCCGCGAGGAATTCCCGGATGGTGGCCTCTCCGCCGTCCTTGTACTCCCAGCACAGCCTTCGCAGGGCGTCGGGCTGGAGGATGTTCTCCGCGGGTATGGCGTGCTTCTCGACCAGGTGGGCGACGACGCCCCTGCCCGCGTCGAGGCGTCGCCTCGCCTCCGGGTCCTTGTCGGCCCACAGCCGTGGGGGAGGGGGGCCGTCCCCCCCGGGTCCCCGCTTGGTGGGCAACTTGGATTCGGAGAGAGCCATCGCCCGTTCGATGGCCACGTACCACTGGCCCGCCCTCCTCTTCGTCCCCTTCGACTTCCACTCCGGGACCTCCAGCAAAGCCGAGAGGGACGTCGGCTTGGCGCGCGCGGCCGCCACGATGGCGGCGTCCCTCAGGAGCCTGCCGGGTGCGATGTTCTTCGTTTGGGCGAGGGCGTCGCGGGCGTTCCAGAGTTCCCTCACGATCGCGAGGCCGCGTCGATCCCGAACCGTATGGGTGCCGGAGGTGTGTCGCCACGGGTCGGGGCGCGGCGGCGGCGGGGGGGTGAGACGGACGGCCTCGAATTCCTGCCGGGCCCATTCGGCCTTGTCCGCGGCTTCGAGGTGCCGTCCCAGCCTCGTCCGGAGGTCGAGGAGGAGTTCGACGTCGAGGGCGGCGTAGTTGAGCCATTCTTGGGGGATGGGGCGCTCGGACCAGTCCTGGGCGGAGTGCTCCTTGGCGAGGGCGAAGCCGAGCTCCCGTTCGACGACGGACGCCAGCCCGACCTTGGGCCAGCCGAGGAGCCGGGCCGCCAACTCGGTGTCGAAGATGCGGGTCGGCACCAGGTGGACGTCCCTCAACCCGGGCAGGTCCTGGCTGGCCGCGTGGAGGACCCATTCCGCGTTCTCTATCGCCCGGGAGAGCGCGCCGAGGTCGGGGAGCGCGTCCGTGTCGACGAGGGCGATTCCCGCGCCCTCCCTCTTAAACTGCGCGAGGTAGGTTTTCTGCCCATACCGAAAACCCGATGCCCGCTCGGCGTCGACGGCCACCGGACCCGTGCCCGCCGCGAACCTCGCCACGACCTCCTCGAGGCCCGCCGGGGTGTCCGTGACCGCCGGGACCCCTCCTTCCGGGGTGGTGAGCAGGGGAGTGTCCGGCGCGTCGTCCCCGTCGTCACCCGGCTCGCTCACGACTTGTGTCCCGGGAGCATGGTTACGCCGTCGGGCAGGGGAGGGACCCCGGCGCAGGAGGCGAGGAGATGCGCCCACGCGTCGAGGTGGGGGGCCATGTCCGGGTCGAGCGCCGTCCAGGAAACCCGCATCTCCACGGCGACGGCCCTGCCCCGTTCGGCGAGGTCGCCGAAGAACTCGTTCACGATCCGGGTCACCGTGCCGCCGATGGACTGGTGCGGCGTCTCCGCCAGGGCCTCCTCGACCCACGACCAGGCCACCTGTCCCCACAGATCGTCTGAGCCGACCTCCGGCTCGACCTCGGCCTTGACGAGGGCCACGACCCGGAGGGTCCCGTCCCAGGCCTCCTGCCCGTCGGGGTCGTACAGAACGATGAAGCGACCCGAGGCCGCGGCTTCCCCCTCGACCACGATCTCCCCGTCCAGGGCGACGGAGTAGGGGGCGACCCTGGTGGGGGCCGGGACCTCGACGAGCACGACATCCCCGCGGACGTCGGTCCGCCGGATGCTCTTCAGGACCTCGTGGAAGGTCGGCGGCAGGTCTGGGCTGTCGGGGGTCACCCTTCGAGGGTAGGACGGGGTGCCCGTCGTGCGGCGCGCGCCACGCGGGGTCCGACGCCGTAGGCTGGACCCAGGCGTATACGGCATTGGAGGGTCATGGTCGCGGTCGGCGTGGTCGGGCTCGCCGCCATGGGGAGCAACCTTTCCCTCAACCTTGTCGGCCAGGGGCATGTCGTCGCGGGTTACGACCGCGTCGCCGGGCTTGCCGTCGACCTGGCCGCCTCCGAAACCGTCCGGAAGGCCGCCGACGGAGCCTTCGTCGCCTGCGACACGCTCGAGGACGTGGTCGCCGCCCTCGACCCTCCCCGGGTCGTCGTTCTCATGGTCCCGGCCGCGGGGGTCGACCCCGTCCTCGAGGCCTTGATCCCCCTCCTCGACCCAGGCGACGCGATCGTCGACGCCGGAAACTCCCGATTCGAGGACACCGAAAGGCGGGGACGGGCCGTGCGGGGTCAGGGGATCCGGTTCGTCGGCGCGGGTCTCTCGGGCGGAGAGGAAGGCGCGCGCACGGGGGCATCGATCATGGCCGGCGGTTCGGCGGAGGACTGGGAGGCGGTCCGGGAGGTGCTCGAGGCGGCCTCCGCCGCCGTCGACGGGACGCCGTGTTGCGCCCGTGTCGGGCCGGGGGGAGCCGGGCACTACACCAAGACCGTCCACAACGGCATCGAGTATTCCGTCCTCCAACTCGTCTCCGAGACATACGATCTCCTCCGATCGGGGCTGGGGGCGACGCCGGCCCAGGTCGGGGAGGCGATGAGGACCTGGAACGGGCCTGGGACGGATTCGTACCTGCTCGACATCGCGGTAGAGATCCTGGAGCACGAGGACGCACGGACCGGCCGCCCCTTCGTCGACGTCGTCCTCGACGAGGCCGGGCAGAAGGGGACGGGGGCGTGGGCGGCCCAGTCGGCGCTCGACCTCGGGGTTCCGGCGACGGGGATGGCGGAGGCGGCTCTCGCCCGGGCACTGTCCGGGGGGCGGGGACGGCGAGAGGCCGTCCGCCAGGCTTTCGGTGTCCCGTCGAGGGCGGCCATCAAGGATCCCACGGGTTTCTCAGACGACGTCGGGAAGGCCCTCGAGGCCGCCACCCTCGTCGCCTACGCTCAAGGGTTCGACCTGATCCGCGCCGCATCCGACGAATACGGGTGGGGCGTCGACCTGGCCGCCGTCGCCCGCGTCTGGCAGGGGGGCTGCATCGTCCGGGCCGGACTGCTTGGTCCGGCCGCCGACGCCCTCGCCGACCCCGGTCTCGCCACCCTCCTCGCCGCCCCCGCCGTCGCGGAACGGGTCGCGGCCGGCGAGGCTGCCTGGCGGAGGGTCGTCTCGTGGGCGGCGCTGTCCGCCGTGCCCGTTCCCGTGGCCGGTTCCCTCCTCTCGTACCTCGACGCCCTCCGGGCGGACCGCCTCCCCGCGGCCCTCGTTCAGGCCCAGCGAGATTTCTTCGGCGCCCACACGTACCGGCGCGTCGACGCCGACGGCGCCTTCCACACCCGCTGGTCAGGGGACCGGACGGAAACGGAGGCCTGACGCATGGGTCGCGTTCGCGTTGAGGATGTCGGCGTCTCGGAGGGGGGGCACCGATTCAAGCCGGTCCTTCTCGGGGCCGACACCGGGGTATACGCGATCGCGAGGGCCTTTCACGAGGCCTATTCCGTCCGCTCCACGGTGGTGAGCCTTGCCGCCCTCGGACCCGTCGCGCATTCGGACATCGTCGAGAACGTCGTGGTCGGAGCCGAGGCTCGACCGGAGGATCTCGTGTCGGCGCTCCTCGAGGTCGCAGGCCGGCATCCCGAAACCCAACTCATCCTCATGGCCAACACCGACTGGCTGATCCGTTTCCTCGTCACTCATCGCCCGCAACTCGACCCGCATTACACGATCCCCGTCGTCGACGAGGACCTGCTCGCCCGCGTCGCAGACAAGGCGTCGTTCGCAGAAATCTGCGAGGCGGCGGGGGTGCCGACGCCCCGGACCGTCGTCCAGGATTTCGCGGGCGCCGACGAGCCGGGGTGGACGCCCGCCGAGGTCCCCTTCGACTACCCGGTCATCGCCAAGGCCGCGAACAGCGCCGACTACGAGAGGCTTCGCTTCCCGGGCAAGCGCAAGGTCTACCAGGCCGACTCGCCCGAGGAGTTGGGGGAGGTGTGCGCCGCCGTCGTCGCGGGCGGATTCCGGGGGCGGTTCGTCGTCCAGGAGATGATTCCCGGCGACGACACCCAGGTCCGGTCCATCACCTGCTACGTGGACACCCGGGGACGGGTCACGCTCTCGTGTTGCGCCCACGTCCTCCTCGAGGAGCACACCCCGAGCGGGCTCGGGAACCCGGCGGCGATGATCACCGGCAGGTGGGACGAGATCCTCGACCCGGCGCACGCCCTGCTCCAAGCCGCCGACTTCCGGGGCTACGCGAATTTCGACGTCAAGGTCGATCCGAGGACGGGGGCCCCGGCGTTTCTCGAGGTCAACCCCAGGATCGGCCGGAACAACTTCTACGTGACGGCCGCGGGAGTCAATCCGATGAGGTTTCTGGTACGCGATGTCGTCGATGGGGAGGCGGTCGATCCGGTCGTCGTCGAACGCCAGATCCTGTACAGCATCGTGCCGCTCTGGATGCTCGGTCGGTACGTTCTCGACCCCGGGCTTCGCGCGACGGTGAGGCGACTCATCCGAGAGCGCCGCACGGCGAACCCGCTAGCAAACCCGGTGGAGAGGCGGTGGCGCCGCCGACTCTACGTCGTCGGGGCGAGGCTCAACCACATCCGGAAGTTCCGTAAACACTACCCGAAGGTGACGGCTACCGGGCTGTGACTACGGGGATGCAGCACCCCACCGGTTCATGGTCATCCCCGACGACGTGAGCGTGTGGGTGAGGGACATGGTAGGCGGAACCTCGGGGGTGAGGGGGCCGTTTTCGTCGCCAGGTGCGGCGCTTTCCGTTCGGCAGTAGTCGGTGACGACGTCGGCGTCGAGCATGAGGCGCGCCAGGGCGGGACCCCCCTCGCAGAGGATCCGGGGGAGCCCGCGATCCGTGAGGGCGGTAACGAGCAGGTGGGGGGAGACGGACTGGTGGCCGACGAGAACGAGGGAGTCCCCCCACTCGTCGACGAGGGACGTGGCGGGGGCGTCGGCGGTTGTGTGGAAGAGCGTGTTG
>CAYTLH010000218.1:0-12987 GCA_964438525.1 uncultured Demequinaceae bacterium
GGACAAGGATCGCACGGCCGTGTACCTGAGCGAGAGCCGTCGAATGGGCATCACCGTGTTGCCACCCGACGTCAACGACTCCCGCCCGACGTATTCGGCCGTGGGCGAGGATATCAGGTTCGGCCTGACGGCGGTCAGGAACGTCGGCGCCGGCGTGGTCGACGAAATCATCCGGACGCGGGAGGAGAAGGGCGCGTACACGTCGTTCCCCGACTTCCTGGACAAGGTGCCCCCGTCGGTGCTCAACAAGCGGACCGTCGACTCCCTGATCAGGGCCGGCGCCTTCGACTCCCTCGCCCCCAGCAGGCGAGCCCTCTCGGCCATCCACGAGCAGGCGATCGACTCCGTCCTTCCGGTCAAGCGGCAGGAGGCGAGCGGTCAGTTCGACCTATTCGGCAAGGGATCCGACGCGGTCTCCGGGATCCTCGTCGAGGTTCCCGAGGTCGAGGAGTGGGACCGGAAGACGCTGCTGAACTTCGAGCGCGAGATGCTCGGGCTGTACGTCTCGGACCACCCGCTCAAGGGACTCGAGCACCTCTTGAGGTCGGAGGCCACGCATCCGGTGTCGCGGGCGAACGCCGCCCACGGCGTCGGCGACGGGGACCAGGTGACCTTCGCCGGGCTCGTCACCAACGTCGACCGAAGGATCGCCCGGTCGGGCAACGCCTATGGAATTGTCGCGTTGGAGGATATGACCGGCGAGGTGGAAATCTCCTTCTTCGGGAAGGTGTACGACCAATACTCGCGGGACCTGGTGGGCGATGCGGTTCTGGCCATCAAGACGAGGGCCAGGGAGAAGGGCGACGGGGGGCTTCAGTTCACCGCGGTCGAGGTCAAGGCTCCCCACGTCGCCGTCGAGGACACGACGCCGATCCTCCTGAGTCTGCCGGCCGGCCGGGTCAATCCCGGCCTGGTCGAGCAGATCAAGGACATCCTTCGCTCCCACCCGGGCCCCGTCGAGGTCAGGATGCTCTTGACCGGCGGCGAGCGGCCCGTCACGATGCGCCTCGACGACGACTACCGGGTGACCCGATCCAGCGCCCTCTACGGCGACCTTAAGGCCGCGCTGGGGGCGTCGTGCCTTGCGACCGAGGCGGCCACCTCCGATGGGAAGGTCGTGGCGGGCTAGCCCGATCGGGTGGGGCCCCTAGACTTGGGGGCGTGTTGAAACGGATCGATGTGCGGGGGCAGAATCTCGCGACGGCCGACCTTCTCGCCATCGTCCCTCGAGCTCGGGAGGACGTCTCCGATGCCCTGTCGGCGGTGGCGCCGATCATTTCCGACGTTCTGACTCGCGGAGGGGAGGCCCTGAGGGAGCTCAGCCAGCGCTTCGACGGCGTCACCCCGACCCACCTCAGGGTCCCAGTCGATGACCTGAAGGAAGCGCTCGAGTCGCTCGACCCCGAGGTGAAGAAGGCCCTCAAGGAGGCCATCAGGAGGGTCAGGCTCGTCCATGAGGCGACCGTCCCCCCGTCCGTGAGCGTCGACGTGGCCGCGGGTGCCAAGGTATCCCAGAAGTGGATCCCGGTCCGCAGGGTCGGGCTGTACGTCCCCGGCGGAATCGCCGTGTATCCGAGTTCCGTCGTCATGAACGTCGTCGCGGCCCAGGCCGCGGGCGTCGAGTCCATCGCCGTCGCCAGCCCGCCCCAGGCCGACCACGGAGGGTTGCCTCACCCGACCATCCTCGCCGCATGCGCCATGCTCAAGGTGGACGAGGTCTACGCCGTCGGAGGCGCCCAGGCGATCGCCATGCTCGCCTACGGCGCGAAAGACGGCGAGGAGACCCTGTGCGAGCCCGTGGACGTCATCACCGGGCCGGGCAACCGGTACGTGACTGCGGCCAAGCGGGCCGTCCGGGGGGTCGTCGGCATCGACGCGGAGGCGGGCCCGACCGAAATCGCCGTGATCGCCGATGGCTCGGCCGATCCGGAGAACGTGGCCGCGGACCTGGTCAGCCAGGCCGAGCATGACTCCCTGGCCGGCTCCGTCCTCATCACCGACTCACCCGAACTCGCGGACGCCGTCGACGAGGCCGTCGAGCGACGGGCGGCCACGACCAAGCATGACATCCGCGTCAAGGAGGCCCTCACGGGGGACCAGAGCGCGATCGTCCTGACGGATGGATTGGACCAGTCGATCGCGGTCGCGAACGCGTACGGAGCCGAGCACCTCGAAATCCACACCGAGGATGCACCCGCGGTGGCCGACCGGATCACCTCCGCGGGATGCATCTTCGTGGGGCCCCACTCGCCCGTCCCCCTCGGCGACTACATCGCCGGATCGAATCATGTCCTCCCGACGGGGGGCACCGCCCGGTTCGCCTCGGGCCTGGGGGTCACGTCGTTCCTCCGAGCCGTGTCGGTCGTCGAGTACAACGCTCGGGCCCTCAAGACGGTCGCCGACCGGATCGCCGTTTTGGCCGAGGCCGAGGATCTCCCCTCCCATGGAGAGGCCATTCGCGCCCGGTTCCAGCGGTAAGCCTGGATATAGAGGCCCTTGATCGGGCGATCCTGGGTCGCTGCCAACCTGACCTCCGGGGCTTGCCACGGGTGCCTGCTTGTGTGGATTCTCGTGCTATCGAACGAGTACCTCTCCGCGAGACTCGGCCTGGCCGTCCTGGGCCCGTACTAGGGCATCGTGGACGCCCGCCCCTTTCCTGCCAATAGGGCGGAAGGGGGCTAGGGTGCTACAGGAGGGCGCCGGTGCCCTCACTGGGGGAGAGAGGGGCCCATTTGATGAGCAGTCGAAACGCGTTCATCCGGCTGGCATGCGTCGCCGTAGCCGCTTTCGCGCTCGTCCTCGCGGCGTGCGATCCCACGCTGGACCTGGGGGCCACCCCGAGCCCTTCGACGAGCCCGACGACTCCGGCCGCGAGCCCGTCGCCATCGCCGTCCCCCTCGCCTCCTCCGATTCCGTTGGGGCACGTCCTGTCCGTCGGGGGGTACTCGTCGGCGGTTCGTCATTCGGACGGCACGGTCTCCTGGTGGGGGGCGACACCGGCGCTCCCCGGGGATCCCCCGTCGCTCAACTGGATGCCCCCATACCAACCCATCCCGACGACCGACTGGCCCACCCCGCAGACCAAGACCGACATAGCCGACGTCGTCGAGGTCGCCATCGCCCCCGTCCACTACTGTGCCCGACACTCCGACGGGACGGTCTCGTGCTGGGGGTACAACGGGTCCGGCCAACTCGGGGACGGCACTGTCACCACGAGTACCTCCCCCGTCGTCGCCTATGGGATCGACGACGCGGTCCAGGTCGCCGTCGGCGAGTGGCACTCGTGCGCGCTCCACGTGGACGGGACGGTTTCGTGTTGGGGGTACAACGGGTCCGGCCAACTCGGGGACGGGACGACCACCGACCGAACGGTCCCGACGTCCGTCACCAAGATCGACGACGCCGTCCAGGTCGCCCTGGGAGGCAACCACTCGTGTGCGCTTCACGCCGACGGGACCGTCTCCTGCTGGGGAGAGAACAACACGGGCCAATTCGGCGATGGCACGACAACCACCAGCCTGATCCCGGTTCCATCGCCAGAACTCGCCGGCGTCGTGCAGATTGCCACGAGCCTCTACCACACCTGCGCCCTCCTCCAGGATGGCAGCATCAAGTGCATGGGTCTCAACACCAACGGGCAGCTGGGGGACGGCACGACGACGAACAGCCTGGCTCCGGTTCGGGTTTCCGGCCTCACCGGAGTGGCTTGGATCGCGATGGCGTTCTCGGCCACGTGCGCCCTCAAGACGGGGGGAAATGTCCTGTGCTGGGGGTTGGGGGATCACGGCTTGTTGGGAAACGGGACGACGACGGTGACTCAGGCCACCCCTGTACAGGTCACGGGATTGGGGGACGCCGTCGAGATCGCCGCCGGGTACGGCCACGCTTGTGCCCTTCGCACCGACGGCACCGTGGTGTGTTGGGGCGAGAATTCCACCGGATGCATAGGGAGCGGGCATTCCGCTATGACCATCTCCCTCCCGGAAACGGTCGTGGGGCTCGTCGCCCCCGACGACGACGGCCCGCCCTAGACGCCGCTCGTCACCCCGCGCGGCTGGCCCGCGGCGCCGGGTCGCCTCACTAGACTTTCGGCATGGACCTGCCTCTGCGACCGGAGCTCGAGGGCCTCGAGCCGTACGGGGCTCCCCAGTTGGACGTCCCGGTGTTGCTCAACGTCAACGAGAACCCCTATCCGCCGCCCCAGGTCGTCGTCGACGCGATCGCCTCGGCCGTGGCCAAGGCCGCCGAGGGGCTCAACCGCTACCCCGACCGGGACTTCGTCGAACTGAGGACGGACCTGGCCGCCTACCTGGCCCGGGAATCGGACGCGGGTTTCCTCAGACCGGAGAACATCTGGGTGGCGAACGGCTCGAATGAGGTGATGCTCCACCTCCACCAGGCCTTCGGGGGTTTCGGGCGGACGGTGCTGACCTTCGATCCGACGTATTCCATGTACCCGGAATACTCGAGGGACACGGCGACCACGTATGTCACTTTGCCTCGTCGGGAGGACTTCACCATCCCGGTCGACGATGCATCCGCCGCGATAGCCGAGCGTCGTCCCAGCCTCGTCCTGCTCGCGAGCCCGAACAACCCGACCGGAACCGCCCTGACGCTCGACGGCGTCGAGGCCATCGCGGGGGCGGCCGCGAAGATCGAGGGCGGGTGCATCGTCGTGGTCGACGAGGCGTACGCGGAATTCCGTCGAGAGGGGGTCCCGAGCGCCTTGACGCTGCTGCCCCGGATTCCCAACCTCGTGGTCACCCGAACGATGTCGAAGGCGTTCGCCTTCGCGGGGGGGAGGCTCGGGTACATGGCCGCCTCGCCCCAGATCGTCGACGCCCTCCGGATCGTCCGGCTCCCGTATCACCTGAGTTCCATCACCCAGGCCGTCGCCCGGGCCGCGCTCGCCCATGTCGCGGACCTCCAGGCCCAGGTGGACCGGATCCGAGCGGACCGAGACGAGACCGTCGAGTGGCTCCGGGCTCAGGGGTATACGGTCGCGGACACGGACGCGAACTTCGCCCTCTTTGGCCCGTTCGAGGATCGTGAGAAGGTATTCAAGGACCTCCTGGATCGGGGCGTGCTCATCCGCGTCGTCGGCCCGGAGGGGTGGCTGAGGGTGTCGATCGGCACCCCAGACGAGATGGCGCGGTTCCGGACCGCGCTGGTGGAGGTGACGCGATGAGTGCGACCAAGAAGGCCGGCCGACGGGCCAGCGTAACGCGGGAGACGTCCGAGTCGAACGTCCAGGTCGACCTCAACCTCGACGGAACGGGGACGACGGACGTGGCGACGGGGGTGCCGTTCTACGACCACATGCTGACCGCCTTCGGCAAGCACTCCCTGATCGACCTCACGGTCAAGGCGACCGGCGACGTCGAGGTCGACTCGCACCACACCGTCGAGGACGTGGCCATCTCCATCGGCGACGCGATCAAGGAGGCCCTCGGGGACAAGGCCGGGATCTCCCGCTTCGGCTCGGCCGCCGTCCCCCTCGACGAAGCCCTCGCCCGGGCCGTCGTCGACGTCTCCGGCCGCCCGTACTTCGTCCACGAGGGGGAGCCCATCGGGCAGGCCACCCATCTCATCGGGGGGAACTTCGCGGGCTCGCTCACCGGGCACGTGCTCGAATCCATCGCCCACCACGCGGGCATCACCCTTCACGTCCACGTCCTGTCGGGACGGGACCCCCACCACATCGTCGAGGCCCAGTTCAAGGCCGTCGCCCGCGCGCTCCGGTCCGCCGTCGCCCCCGACCCGAGGGTCACGGGCGTGCCGAGCACGAAGGGCGCCCTGTGACGGACGAGGAGCCGGTTCCGTCCCACCTCGCCCGAGACACGGTCGCCCTCCTGACCCCCATCCCCAACGGCCAGGTGTTGGCGGCCGTCTGCGCCGTCAGCGGGTGCCGCTGCGACGTCATCGAGTTCCCGCAGGGCACCCTCGCGGTCATGGCCGACGACCGGGAAGGGCTGGCAGACGTCGCGGCCACTCGGGTGGGGGCGTTCGTGAAGGATGCCGTGATCCTCGCCATGGAACGACGCGACGGGCAGCTGTCCGTCGTCGCATGGAAGGGGGGGATTCGGGGCGAGGAGCTTCCCCCGGGGTTGGCGCTCGATCGAGCCCCGGAGCCCGTCGTCGCGCTCATGACGGGGGCGATGACGATCGAGCAGTTGCTCGAGCACGTGCCCGACCGGGTCTACTCGGGACGGATGGGGAGGTGGCGGGCGTTCTGGGCCTTGAGGAGGCTCAACCGCCAGGGCAGGCGGGAGCAGGCCGAGAGGCAGACGCAGTGAGCATGCGGATTCATGTTTCACCCACGGCTTCGAGATATCGATCGAGATCTCGAGGGAGGTACTTGTCGGCGACCCTGGTCGCGGGTCTGAGCCTTGTGGCTTGTATTCCCATAGGTGACACTATTTACATGATCCCGGTGACAAACCGATGTGAATCCACGGTGCGTGTAGTTGACGCAGGTTGGGCGGCAAGCGATCACACTGACCATTGGGACGCCCTCGAAATGGGAGCGGTGGAGATCGCTCTAGGAGAGACCCAGCAGGTGGGAGTCATGTCACCGGAGCCAGGACACTACCTCGCCGTCGGCGACCTTTCCGGGGCGTGGAGCACCGGGCCCGAGGTCAACCTGGACGCAGCGAGAAGCCACGCCGAGTTCGTGATCGAGGGCGAGATGTGTCCATGATGTCTAGACGACGGATTTCGGCTAGGGAGGTTTCTGGAGCCCGCAAGCGATCAGGTCCCCGCCGGTAGACTCTTCCCGTGGCGTCCCCGGTTGTCTGCGTGCTCGATTATGGCTTCGGCAACGTCCGCAGCGCCGTCCGCGCGGTGGAGGAGGTCGGTGCGAAGGTCGTCCTGACCTCCGACCAGGTCACGGCCGAGGGGGCACACGGGCTTGTCATCCCGGGGGTTGGTGCGTATGCGGCCGTCATGGAGGGGCTGCTTCGCGTACACGGGGACGCCATCGTCGAGCACCGGCTGGCCGGGGGGCGGGCGGTGCTGGGGATATGCGTCGGGCTCCAGGTCATGTTCGAGAGGGGAATCGAGCATGGGGTGGAAACCAAGGGCCTCGGTCGATGGCCCGGGGCCGTCGAGCTCCTCGACGCCCCCGTGGTACCGAACATGGGATGGGCGGAGGTCGAGGCCCCCGTCGATTCCGTGCTCTTCGAGGGAGTCGAGGGCGAGAGGTTCTACTTCGTGCATTCGTACGCCGCCAAGGGTCTGGGCCCCGAATCCGGCGCAGCCGATCGGCTCGCCCCGCTCGTCACGTGGTCGACGGCAGGTTCCCCCGAGCATTGCGATCGTTTCGTCGCCGCGGTCGAGGACGGCCCGCTGTGCGCCACGCAGTTCCACCCGGAGAAGTCGGGCCCGGCGGGTCTGAGGCTTCTGCGCAACTGGCTCGCGACCCTATAGGAGGATGGATTTCATGACCGATGCCGAGACGCCCCGCCTCGAGCTCCTTCCCGCCGTCGACGTCGCCGGCGGGAAGGCCGTCCGTCTCTACCAGGGCAAGGCCGGGTCCGAGACCTCTTACGGGGAGCCCCTCGAGGCGGCCCTCGAATGGCAGGATTCCGGGGCCGAGTGGATCCACCTCGTCGACCTGGACGCCGCGTTCGGGCGGGGTTCGAACGCCGAGATCCTCGCGGAGGTCGTCCGGGCCGTCGACGTCAAGGTAGAGATGTCGGGCGGGATCCGGGACGAGGATTCCCTGGAACGCGCCCTGGCCACGGGGTGCGTGCGGGTCAACCTCGGCACCGCCGCGCTCGAGGATCCGGAGTGGGCGGCATCGGCGATCGGCCGGTACGGGGAGCGGATCGCCGTCGGGCTCGACGTGAGAGGGGAGACGCTGGCGGCCCGGGGGTGGACCCGGGAGGGGGGCAACCTGTGGGAGGTTTTCACGCGCCTGGAAGAGGCCGGTTGCGCCCGGTATGTCGTCACCGACGTGACGAAGGACGGAACGCTTCACGGCCCCAACCTCCACCTCCTCCGAGACGTGTGCGCCGCAACCTCCCGCCCCGTCGTGGCCTCCGGGGGGATTTCCTCCCTGGAGGACATCGCCGAGCTCCGGACTTTGGTTCCCATCGGCGTCGAGGGGGCGATCGTCGGCAAGGCCTTGTACGCGGGGGCGTTCTCGTTGTCCGATGCCCTCGACACCGCGGGACGGCCCCCGACGACCTAGGCCAGGCCGCGCCGCCTACGAGCAAGCGGAGATGGCGGCCAGGGGGGTGAGGCTGTCCAGGGAGTCCTCCACGATGGAGAGGGGGATGATGATCCCGTAGTTGGTGTCGTCCTCGCCCGCATAGAGCAGCCCGAAGACCTCCCCCTCGGCGTTATACGCGGCCGATCCTGAGGAGCCGTGTTCAACCTCGGCGGTCACGCGGAAGACGTGGTCGGCGTTGTCGAGGTTGTCGTCTTCTCGAGCGAGCACGGTACCGGTGCTCGTCGTCATCTCGTTGCCGCCGGGGTAGCCCACGATCATGACGAAATCATTCAATCGCGGGTCCTCGTCCGCGAGCGGTACCAAGGGGGTGAGGGTTTCAACCGTCGTGATGATGGCGAGGTCGGAGACCTGGGAGGTCGCCACCGAGGCCATCGTCAGTTCACCGCCGTCGTCGGTGCTGATCCCGAGCGACAGGAAGCCCTCGACCACGTGGCGGTTGGTCACGATGGTGTGCTCGTCGAGGATGAATCCCGACCCCGTGGACAGGCTGTCGCAGGAGACGTTTCGGATTCGAATCGAGGACTGTTCCTCCGGGGTGAACCCCAAGGGGTTGTTCTCGAGGACGTCGTCGATGGGGGAGGGGGAGACGGCGGGGACCCACTCGTCCGGAAGGCCCTCCGGGGGGACCGGTACGACCGAGCAGGCGGCCAGCACGAGAGCGGCCGGGGGGAGGATCGCCAGGGTCATCCGGGGTCTCATGATCCCTCCTCCATCTCTGCCACGGTTTCGTTGAAGGCCTCCATGATGTCTCGGTAGTAGGCGCGGACGTCGTCCTCGAAGTTTCGGAGGTCATTGGGCCAGTAGTGTTCCCGGTCGTAGACGTAGCCGACGAGTCTGCCGGCCTCGTCGGCGCAATCGGCCATGTAATCGGCGATGTCGAGGAAGATGAGCTGGTAGTCCTGGGCCTGGGCCTTGTCGTTCGCCGATTCGACGATGGACTCGAGGACGGCGTCGAGAGCTTGCTGGGAGGCCTCGAGGCGCGTCGTCGTCTCCTCAAGGGTCGCTTTGTTGGTCTTCAACTCGCCCGACAGGTCGTCCGTCGCGGAGCGGAGGTGGCCCACGTGGAGGACCCAGAGGACCGTCATGGTCACAAGGTAGACGGTGGCGGCCGCGAGGGCCCCACCCCCCGACCACAGAAGCGTCCGAAGCAGGCGTCGGGGCTTGGGGGCTGAGGGCTTGGGGGCCGAGGGTTTCGGCTCCGGGGTCTTCGAGGCCGGGGTCTTCGAGGTGTCGTCGGTCATTCCGCCCCCACCTTTCCGGTGAGGGTGGTGAGGGCCGATTGCGCGGCCGCGCATTCCTGGTTGGCCTGGGCGTTGAGGGCCGCGACGTAGCCGCTTCCGTGTTCCCACAGCCCGCGGACGACCTTGAGGCGATCGGTCACGCACGTCCCAAGGTCGAGGATGACGTTCTTAACGTCGTCGGTCAGTTGCGTTTCGGCGGAGGTTTCGCCGGCAAGCTCCGACTCTCGGAGGATCGCCTCCTCGCGCTGTTCGTCGAGCACGACGATCTCGGCCTCTGCCGCTTCGATCTGGCCTTGGACGTCGGCGATCTCGAGCCCCAGGGAGTCAGCCTCGGCCGTCAGGTCCCCGGACTCGTCCTTCCAGCCGTTGACCGCGATGACCATCCAGGCATCGGCCCCGATCACGGCGACAATCAGGGGAATCAGAAACAGGGGCCTTTTCCAGAATGGGCGCTTCGGGCGTGTCGAATCCTCCTGGGAGAGTGATTCGTCGGAGCCCGCCGGAGGGTTGTCGTCTGGTGCGGACAGTGGTGTTCGCCTCCCATCGGGTCTCCGTCGCGGCGGTTCGGCCGCGTCGTCTTTGGTGTCACCTTAGCCGCTTTCTTCGGTCATCGTCGCCGGGGACAATCATTGTGGCCGGACGAGACGGAAGAGGAGCGTCGGCGGGTCAGCAGGAGGACGATTCCGGTGTCAGGACCGGAGGTTGCTCGAGCAGGGTCTGAAGGGCCGAAACCGGAATGAAGAACGATTGGGGGAGGTTCTCGCTGACCCCATAGATCACGCCGACGACCTGTCCATCCGAGTTGAGGACGGGGGCCCCGGACATGCCGGGTTCGAGGACGACGGTGGCGCCGAAGGCGGGTCCGACCTCGGGGTCCACGTCCTCGGGGTCGGTCGTGATGACGACGGCACGGGTGGTGGTCAGGCGGCCGCCCCCGGGATAGCCGACGATGGTGACGGCGTCGGAGATCGAGGGGTCGGCCTCGGCGAGTTCCCCGAACGCGGGGAGGGATTCCTCGACCGCGATGATCGCCAGGTCCGCGACCGTGGTGCTGCCGAGGGCGGTCGCCTCGATGGTCTGGCCGTCGTAGGTGGTGATCTCGATGCTCCTGGACCCCTCGACCACGTGGCCGGCGGTGATGAGCGTGTGTTCGTCCACCCCGAACCCGGTACCGGTGACGATGGTTTCGCAGCCGACGTTCCTCACCCGGACGGTCATGCGTTGGGCGGCGTCGAACCCGTCGGGGGAGAGGAGGAAGGAGTCGATGGTCGGGGAGGGCGACTCGTCCGGGACGAAGTCCGTCGGATAGGGTCCCGGGGGAAGGGGGGCGGCACAGCCCACGAGCAGCAAGGCCAGCGCCCCGGCGGCGAATTTCATGGCTACTCCGTCAGCGCCTTCTGAAGGGTCGCGTTCGCGCTCTGCGCCGAATCGCACAATTGGTTGACCCCGGCCTCGTAGGCGGCTAGCGATTCGGGGTCCCAGGCCCCCGGGTTCTTCAGGTAACCGACGAGTTTTTCGTGTTCGTTGACGCAGTGATTGAGGGCGAGGGATACCGACCCCCCGAGGGCGGACAGTTCCTGATACAGGGCCAATTGTTGCTGGGTGTAGGTGGCGTTGTCGCCGGCTTGGGCCATCTCGTCGGCGAGCTCCAACACGCGTTCCTGGGACGTCTCCAGTTGTTCGCCCAGCAAGTCGATCTGGGCCTGCTGGTCGACGATCTGCCCGAGGGCGTCCGTCAGGCGCTCCCCCAGGTCGTACGACTCGATGGTGAGGGCGTCGGCCCTCGTCTGCCACTGGTTGTTGATCACGAGCAGGTAGACCGTGAAAGCCAGGAGGAGCGCGGCAAGCCCGGCCGTGCCGCCAGCGAAAAGCCTCCACCGCTTGCGTTCGGACAGGGGAATGCGGTCGAGGATGTTCGTCGGCGCCGTGACGGGCGTGAGGACGGTGGTCTCCTCGTTGGCCGGCGTTCGACGGAAGACGGAACCCGTGCGGGGGGATGAGGGGGACGGAATGGCCTCCGTGGTTCCGGTGGAGGGGCCCGAGGGGTCGGGAACAGGTTTCTTGCCGGCGGACGACGGGCCGGGGATGGGTGACGTCGGCGCGTCCGAGGAGGGGGGAGGGAGGGGTACCGATTCAGAGGCCTGCGGAGGGGTGTCGGGTGTGGGAGGCGGGGGCGGGCGGAAGGGGTCGGCGTTATCGTCCGGCGGGGGAGGCGGTGGAATGCTCATGGCGATGCTCCTGTGTTCTGCCTGGATTGATCCAGTATTCCGGCCATAGTGCTATTGTTGCCTACTGACCGGCGACGGGTCTTCCGTCGCGCGCAAGTGGAGTCCGCCTCCCACCTGTGGCCCTCGGGGCACGGGTCGGCCGCGATAGCGGCTCGGTGGCCTCTGCTCGTGCCCGGGCAGGGGCTTTCCTGTTCGGCGGCACCGCCGATAGAGGAGAAGACATCATCGAGCCGCGCATCAACGAGCGCATCCGGGTGCCGGAGGTCCGCCTGGTCGGACCCGAGGGGGAGCAGGTCGGTATCGTCCGAATTGAGGACGCCTTAAGGCTCGCCCAGGAGGCCGACCTCGACCTTGTCGAGGTGGCCCCCAACAACCGTCCCCCGGTGGCGAAACTCATGGATTACGGGAAGTTCAAATACGAGGCGGCGGTCAAGGCCCGTGAGGCACGCCGACACCAGACCAACATGGTCGTCAAGGAGATTCGTTTCCGCCTCAAGATCGACGACCACGACTATGAGACGAAGAAGGGCCACGTCGAACGATTCCTCAAGGCCGGGGACAAGGCCAAGGTGACCATCATGTTCCGGGGTCGGGAGCAGTCGAGGCCGGACGCTGGACGCCGGCTTCTTCAACGGCTTGCCGACGACATCGGAGAACTCGGCGTCGTCGAGCATGCGCCCGTCCTCGACGGAAGGAACATGTCCCTGACGCTCGCCCCGACCAAGAAGAAGTCCGAGGTCAGGGACGAGGCTAGGCGCGAGCGGGAGGCACGGCAGGCCCAGGAGGCGACCGAGCGCGTCAAGCACAGGCATTCGAAGCCCGCGACCAAGGCTCCCGCGACCAAGACGACGGAGACCGCGCCCAAGGCCACGACCAAGACCGCGCCCAAAGCCACGACCAAGGCCACACCCAAGGCCGCGCCCAAGGCCACGACCAAGGCCGCGCCCAAGGCCAGCACGAAGAAGCCAAGCGAGTCGGGCGACTAGCCCGAGGCACGACACGAGGAAAGAGGAAAGGCGATGAGCCCCAAGAACAAGACCCACTCGGGAGCCAAGAAGCGATTCCGGCTGACCGGGACTGGGAAGGTCGTTCACGACCACGCCATGAACGTCCACAAGTTCGAGGAGAAGTCGTCGTCGCGCAAGCGCCGCGTCGCCCAGGACGCCGTCCTCTCCGCCCCGGATTCGAAGAAAGTCAAGAAGCTTTTGGGCAAGTAGCCCCCCAACACGCAAGGAGTATCGAAGTGGCACGCGTCAAGAGGGCGGTCAATGCCCACAAGAAG
>CAYTLH010000219.1:0-5076 GCA_964438525.1 uncultured Demequinaceae bacterium
GCGAACTCGAAGGGTCTTTGGCGTCCCTGCCGGCCGACCACCCAGGAGGCGCCGCTACCACGGCCCCGGGGACCGTCGACGAACTCGCGGAACGCCGTCGGAGCCGTTCTCAGGCCAGTTGACGGGCCTCCATTCCCCTTCACCCTGCCTCTAACGGCCAGGGACCTGGCAAGATAGGGGCACAGTCGAAGGGATTCGGATGTTTCACAAGGTACTCGTCGCCAACCGTTCGGAAATTGCCGTCCGGGCGTTCCGGGCGGCATACGAACTCGGCCTCGGTACCGTTGCGGTCTTCCCCTACGAGGACCGTATGTCCGAGCATCGTCTCAAGGCCGATGAGGCCTATCAGATCGGCGAGATGGGTCACCCGGTTCGGGCGTACCTGGACGCCGACGAGATCATCCGGGTGGCCCGGCTGTCCGGGGCCGACGCCATCTACCCGGGATACGGCTTCCTTGCCGAGAACGTCGCCTTCGCCCAAAGGTGCCGGGACGAGGGGCTCATCTTCATCGGCCCGCCGCCGGAGGTTCTGGCGAAGGCGGGGGACAAGGTCGCGGCCCTCAAGGCGGCCCGGGCCGCCGGGCTCCCCGTCCTCGAATCCTCCGAGCCCTCCCAGGACGTCAAGACCCTGACCAAGTGGGCCGAGGAGATCGGCTTCCCCGTATTCGTCAAGGCCGTGGCCGGAGGGGGCGGACGGGGGATGCGCCGCATCGAGACGCCGGAGGACCTGCCCGAGGCGCTGGCCGCGGCCATGCGGGAGGCCGAGACCGCCTTCGGCGACCCGACGGTCTTCCTGGAACAGGCGGTCCTCGCCCCCCGGCATATCGAGGTCCAGGTCCTCGGGGACGTCAAGGGGCACGTCGTCCACCTCTTCGAGCGCGACTGCTCGGTCCAGAGGCGCCACCAGAAGGTCATCGAGATAGCCCCCGCCCCCAACCTCGACCCCGACATCCGGGACGCCCTCTGTCGGGACGCGGTGGCCTTCGCCAAAAACATCGGCTACGTCAACGCCGGAACCGTCGAATTCCTCGTCGACACGGTGGGGGAGAACGCGGGACAGCACGTCTTCATCGAGATCAACCCCAGGATCCAGGTGGAGCACACCGTCACCGAAGAGGTCACGGGTTTGGACCTCGTCACCTCCCAGATGAGGATCGCGCAGGGGGAAACCCTCGAGGAGATCGGGATCCGGCAGGAAGACGTGACGGTCACGGGCTTCGCCATCCAGAACCGGATCACGACGGAGGATCCCGCCGCCGGATTCGTCCCCGACACCGGCCGGATCGCCGCCTACCGCTCCCCCGGAGGCCCCGGAATCCGTCTCGACGGAGCGACGGGTATGGCCGGCGGCAAGGTGACCGGCCACTTCGACTCCATGCTCGTCAAGATGACCACGTGGGGCCGGGACTTCAGGCAGGCCACGACGCGGGCCAAGAGGGCCCTGGCCGAGTACCGCATCCGGGGCGTCACGACGAACATCCCCTTCCTCATGGAGGTCATGTCCGACCCCGACTTCAAGCGCGGGGGAGTGGCGACATCCTTCATCGACGAGCGCCCCCACCTGCTCGAGGCGACGGAGGCCACGGACTGGTCGACGAAACTCCTGACCTACCTCACCTATACGACCATCAACCACCCGAACGGCGAGCCCCCCAAGGGGCCGATCTATCCGTTCCGCAAACTGCCCGAGATCGACCTCGACGCCGAGCCTCCGGCGGGGGCCCGACAACGCCTCCTCGAGTTGGGTCCGGAGGGCTTCGCGGCCGCCTTGAGGGCGCAGAAGGAGCTCGCCGTCACCGAGACCACCTTCCGCGACGCCCACCAGAGCCTCCTGGCCACGCGGATTCGGACCTACGACCTCCTCAAGGCGTCGGGACACGTCGCCCGGATGACCCCTCAACTCCTGTCGATGGAGATGTGGGGCGGGGCCACCTACGACGTCGCCCTTCGTTTCCTCCACGAGGATCCCTGGGGTCGGCTGGCCGCGATCCGGGAGGCCCTGCCCAACATTCCGCTCCAAATGCTCCTCCGGGGCCGCAACACCGTCGGGTACACGCCGTACCCGGAGGAGGTCACCCACGCCTTCGTCCACGAGGCGACCCAGACCGGGATCGACATCTTCCGCATCTTCGACTCCCTCAACGACGTCGAGCAGATGCGGCCGGCCATCGAGGCCGTCCGGGAGACCGAAACCGCGATCGCCGAGGCGGCCCTGTGCTACACGGCCAACCTCCTCGACCCCGACGAGACGCTCTACACCCTCGACTACTACCTGAAGCTGGCCGACGCCCTCGTGGAGGCTGGAGCCCACATCCTCGCCATCAAGGACATGGCCGGACTGTTGCGCGCCCCCGCCGCCAGCGTGCTCGTCTCCGCGTTGAGGGAGCGGTTCGACGTCCCCATCCACCTCCACACCCACGACACGCCCGGCGGGCAGCTGGCCACGCTCCTGGCAGCCTCGGAGGCCGGGGTCGACGCCGTCGACGTCGCCAGCGCGGCGATGGCGGGAACCACCTCCCAACCGCCCATGAGCGCCCTCGTGGCCGCCTTGGAGCACACTCCCCGGGACACCGGCATCTCGCTGACGAACGTTCAGGACCTGGAGCCATACTGGGAGAGCGTCCGCAAGCTCTACGCCCCGTTCGAGTCCGGCCTCCCCGGGCCGACGGGCAGGATCTACATGCACGAGATTCCCGGCGGACAGCTCTCCAACCTCCGACAGCAGGCGATCGCCCTGGGGCTGGGGGAGAGGTTCGAGGACATCGAGAATATGTACTCGGCCGCCGACAAGATCCTGGGACGGCTCGTCAAGGTCACGCCATCGTCCAAGGTCGTCGGCGACCTGGCCCTTCTGATGGTCGGGGCGGGGGTCGACCCGGCGGACTTCGAACAGAACCCGGATAAATACGACCTGCCGGACAACGTCATCGGCTTCCTCCAGGGGGAGTTGGGGGAACCTCCGGGTGGTTGGCCGGAGCCCTTCCGCACGACCGCCCTCCAGGGCCGGAAGTCATCCATGAAGGAGCACAACCTCACCAAGGAGGACCGCAGCGCGCTGAAGAAGACGGGAAAGAAGCGCCGGAAGCGTCTCAACCGCCTCCTCTTCCCCGGCCCGACCAAGGAATTCGCGGAGTCGGTCGAACAGTACGGGGACATCTCCATCATCGACACCTACCACTACCTCTACGGGTTGACGGTGGGAAGCGGCGAGGAGGTGACCGTCGATCCGTCCAAGGGCGTGCGTCTGCTCATCTCCCTCGAGGCGATGGGTCAGATCGACGACCACGGCAACCGGACCGCGATGTTCAACTTCAACGGGCAGATTCGGCCGGTCACGGCCAGGGACGAGTCTTCCGGGATCGAGACGATCTCGCGGGAGAAGGCCGACCCGAACGTCAAGGGGGAGATCGGGGCGCCGTTCGCCGGCGCCGTCACCTCCGCCGTCGAATTGGGTGCCGTCGTCAAGGCCGGGGACACGGTCGCGACGATCGAGGCCATGAAGATGGAGGCCGCTATCACCACGCCGATCGACGGCAAGGTCATGCGGGTGCTCATCCACGAGACGGAGAACCTCGTCGGCGGGGACCTCGTCGTCGTCGTCCAATAGAGGCCCCTCGCGGTCAGGGACCTTCGTCCTCCGGGCCTCGTACACTTCTGGGAGACGATGGAGGACATCTTAGGGAGGCCTGCGGTGAAGGTTCTGATTGCGGTCGGCTCCAAGTATGGGGCGACGCGAGAGATCGCGCAGGCCATCTCCGACGTCCTCAAGGACGCGGGGCATGAGGCCGAATGCTTCGACGCCAAGGATGTCGAGGCCCTGGACGCCTACGAGGCTTTCGTCATCGGCAGCGCCCTGTATGGCGGATTCTGGCGGCGGGATGCCAGCGAACTCGTCCACCACCACGCCGAGGTTCTCCGGGCCAAGCCTTGCTGGCTTTTTTCCAGCGGACCCGTCGGGCTGCCCCCGCGTCCCACCGAGGCGGACGGGGAAGGGGAGCGCCTCGCCTCCGAGATCGAGGCCCGTGCCCACGGGTCCTTCTCGGGTTGCCTCAACCCCGATCGGCTGAACTTCGGCGAGCGGGCGATCATCCGCGGCCTCAAGGCGTCCGTCGGCGACTACCGCGAATGGGGACTCGTCAAGAATTGGGCCAAGGAGATCGCAACCCAGCTCGACAAGGTCGGGGCAGCGGGGGAGGGGTAAGGGATCCCCGCAAGGCCCTTCCCCGATACTTCAGTCTGACCGGATACCGGCAGGGAACCCTTGTGATGCAAGACGGGTGCCTCGTCGGCTCCAAGGTTCAGATCGGCGTGTGCGAGCCTGGATCCGCCAGTGATCGACCACGTGCAGGACACGAGTTCTACACCACTCGATTAGCGCTGGTTGACTGCCCTTACATGTCGACGATGGGGAAGTACTGTTCGCGCTACGGGTGTCATTACCATCGTTCGAAATGACATAATGTGCATTATCGGCGAATGACTAGGACGAGTTGCGTTAGATGAGCGAACTCGTCTCAACTTGATACGTCTCAATACCAGTCAAGTCGAACATGGCGTATGACTAGATTTCGTTGATGCCTGCCTGGCCAACGCGGTGCGTGTGGCGGCGTCGGCTAACCCGTCTCTAGTGACAGCCCGGCCTCGCTGATGTGTCGCATGATCATGTCCTTTGCCCCCTGATCGGGAGCGTGCTTGACGAGCTCCTCAACGGCCTTCTGCGCCTTCGTCGGCCCGAGGCGCCCGCGCTTGGAGCCATACTGGATTTCATCCTTCAGTTTCTTGATCACGAACCGGCAGCCACATTCCCGTTCTCGTATCCAGGTCACTCTGTACACGGCTTCCCGTACTTCCCCGCTTCGATCGCCCAATAGGTCGCACAGGAACTGAGAGACATACGCGAGGTCGTTGTCCGCCATCGATTCCACCGCCACTCTCCTCGTCACCCGATCGCGGTGGAATAGACAATCTCTCAAGTCTGCTATCTCACCGGATTGGACCGCATTCCTCACAGATGCCTTCGCCAGAGGCACAGCAGCGCGCGGGTCGCCGATCTTGTCGAGCGCGCGTTCGGCGGCC
>CAYTLH010000220.1:0-3754 GCA_964438525.1 uncultured Demequinaceae bacterium
TGCTCGGCGAGATCATCGAGCAGGGCCGGCATGTACCTCGGGATTCCCGCACCCATGAGCACGTAATCCACCCCGGCGAGCATGGCCCCGTAAGCCGCCGCAGGGGTCGCCATCTGGATCTTCTCCAGATAGTTCACGCCCACCTCGCCGTCGTGTCCCTCCTTGGCGAGCCACACCTCCACGAAGTTGCCCACCATCAAGAGCTCCTGGGCAAGACGGCGCGGGGTGACCGAGAGACGGGGCGCCGTCGAGTACGCCTCGCCGGCCTTGCGGCCGTTCGGCAGGAAATACTTGTTGCGGATGCGGGTGGCAATGGCGGAGACGGGGAAGGCGGCGAGAGCTCGGCGGATGGCCCCTCCCCGGTCGCCGTCCTGAAGCCGACGGGCGAGAACGAGGTCGAGGCCTGTCCCCGAGACGACGCCCAATTGGCCGCGTCGTGCAACCTCGGACGCCAAGCGCCACGAGGATACGGCTACCCCCATACCGCCTTGGATGATTCGCGGCAGAGGGCGGCGGCGACGACCTTCTAGCGCCGAAATTGCGCCCATACTGTGCCTTTCGATGGTGTTGCCCCAGCCTAACCTACGTGTGCGTAACCTGCTCACCGGCGATCCGGCTGGGAGGGATTTGGCCGATCATTGGAGAGTCGCCAAAGGTTCTTGGCGGGGTCTGGCCTTCCCTCGGATTCGGAGGGAGGAAGGCCACAACACCGCCCCTATCTCGATAACCTGGATGGGCGAGCATCTGGAGGGATCGATGGGCGATATCCGAGTTCTCTCGGATGGGGATTTCGAGGCCGCCGCCGGGGTTCTCGCGAGGGCGTTCGACACAACCGAGCAATGGCGCCGGATGGTTCCCGGAGACGCGATCCGAGTTCGCAAGCTCGACGAGATGTTCCTCGGGACTCTCAAGACCGCCGCCGCCGCCAAGTGCCTTCCCGAGACCACGCCCAACCTCGAAGGGGTGGCGATCTGGTTTCCTCCCGGGCGTGCGATGGGGATGTGGCCCATGATCCGTTCGGGTTTTGCGGCCTCTCGCTTCTTGATGACCCGTCCTCGTCTCTCGTTCCGCACCTTCGTCGGAACTCTCCGGGAATTCGAGGTCTCCCACAAGAGGGTCATGCCAGAACCGCACTGGTACCTCATGGCCCTAGGGGTGGACCCCGAGCACAGCGGCCGTGGGCATGGAAGCTCCCTCGTCCGACACCGCATCGAGAAGGCCGAGGCGGAGGGGAAGCCCTTCTATCTCGAGACCGAGGTGGGCAATGTCGGCTTCTACGAAGGCCTCGGCTTCATCGTCGTCGAGGAGATCCTCATCGAAACCATCGATCTGCCTTTCGCCCTGATGCTTCGCCCGGGCTTCGACGAAGGGCCGTGAGCCGCCCACCCGGCGGCGCGCTCGGCCGGATGTTCGGGGATCGCACGACGCCCTCCCGTCGGCCTTTATGAGATATATGGGGGTTTGGCCACTTCCCACAGCGCGTCCCTCGAAATCCGTCCAGGAAATGTCCGGGTTCGGTCTTCTCAATCCCCGGGTATGGGCCACAATGGACCCGTGACAGAGGCCGTCCTGCTAGCGCTCGTCGTAGCCACCGCCCTAGCCTTCGACTTCACCAACGGATTCCATGACACCGGAAACGCGATGGCCACCTCCATCGCGACCCGGGCCCTCGGCCCCAAGCGCGCCGTCTTATTGTCGGCCTCGCTGAACATGCTGGGGGCGTTCATCTCGCTCGCGGTCGCCGCCACGATCGCCAAGGGAATCGTCGATTCGGGAATCGTCACCCTGGAGATCGTCCTGTGCGGACTCGTGGGCGCCATCGTGTGGAACCTCCTCACCTGGGTGTTCGGGATACCCTCGAGCTCATCGCACGCCCTCGTCGGTGGCGTCGTCGGATCGGTGCTGGCCGCGGCCGGCACGAAGGGCGTGCTGTGGGCGGGCCTGACGGCGAAGGTGCTGGTCCCCGCGCTGGTCGCGCCGCTCGTGGCCATCCTCGTAGCGGCGGTCGCGACCTGGCTGGTCGCTTCCATTACCAAGGACGTGCCCCACAAGACGAACGAACGCGCCTTCCGATGGGGTCAAATCGGCTCGGCCTCGCTTGTCTCCCTCGCCCACGGCACCAACGACGCCCAGAAGTCGATGGGGATCATCCTTCTCGCGCTCATCGCCGGGGACAAGGTTCCGGCCGACTCGTCGGTGCCGCCCTGGGTCATCGTCAGTTGCGCGCTGGCGATGGGGCTCGGCACCTACACGGGCGGGTGGCGCGTCATCAGAACCCTGGGCAAGGGGCTCGTGGAGCTTGAGCCCCGACAGGGGATGACGGCCGAGACGTCGTCGGCAGCGGTCATCCTGTTGTCGAGCCACTTCGGTTTCCCACTGTCGACGACCCACGTTGCCACGGGATCGATCCTCGGTTCTGGCGTCGGGATGAAAGGCGCGTCGGTACGGTGGTCCGTCGCGGGCCGGATGTTCACAGCCTGGCTCATCACCGTTCCAGCCGCAGCCCTCGTAGGCGCGGCTTTCTACTTCATCGGATCGAACGCCGGGCCCTTCGCGCTTTTCGGCCTCCTCCTGCTGATCACGGGCGTCATCGTCGTGTTCTCGAGGATCAAGCCCATCAACCATCGCAACGTCAACGACGACTGGGAGGCCAAGACGGACGCCGAATCCATGATCGCCGAATCGCTCGTCGAACACGACCCCTCGCTCATCCGGGCCCAGAAGACCAAACAGGCTCCGCGCAAGTCGGAACAGAAATCGGAGAGGTAGACGAATCGTGTTCTCGGAAATCGATTGGGGCGCCCTCGCCAAGGTCATTTCTGTGAGCCTGGTCGTCGGCGCCGGCCTCCCCTCCTTGTTCGCCCTCGGGGTACGGTCGCTCGCCCACCCCGACTCGTTCCACCCGGGCGGGAAGAGGAGACGCGGTCGCACCGCGACGGCGGTGGCGTATTTCGCGGTCGTCCTCAGCGCCGCCTGCAGCGCGGTCATCCTCATCACCAACGGCAACTGACAGAGCCCCCTCGCCCCATGTGCCCGGAGAGGATGCCCTTCCTTCCGCCGGAGGCCTTGTATACCGTGAAGTAGGCCCGTTCGGGCCCCGAGACAAAGGAGTCAACGTGTCGAAGAAACAGTTCATCGCCCTCATCGGAGTGGCCGCCATCATCGTGGGAAACTTCCTCGAGTTCTTCAAATTCCTCTTCGTTTCCGAGTCCTTGTGGGACAACGATGACGGCAAGATCGTCCTGGTCGCCGGGATTCTGGCGGCCATAGCCGTCCTCCTCCGTTGGAACGTCTTCGCGATCGTCACGTGTCTTGCCGCCGCCGCTGTCGCGGCCTGGGACATGATCGACGCCAACGACCAGGGGTTCGACCTCGGCATCGGCGGATACGTCATCATCGCCGGTGCCGTCCTGGCGATCATCGGGGCTGCCGCGGCGATTGGAGACAAGAAGAAGTCGGCCGCTTCTCAGGAGGAAACGGCTTAGCCAAGCGCTCCGGTTCGCTCCTGACATCCCAGCGCCTCGCGTGCTAGCGTCGCAGTGTGCGGACTAGCACAGCCTCGACAAAGGAGTGAACACAGTGGACGACTTCATGAAGAAATTCAAGGCGCTGTCTATGAAGGAGCAGATCGGGATCTATGCGGGTCTCGCCTTCCTCATCGGTGGACTTCTGCCATTCAAGAGTTACGATGCGGTGGTTGTTAGTTACAACTACAGCCTGACCTGGTGGACGATCGGATGGATCGGATGGGCTG
>CAYTLH010000221.1:0-8325 GCA_964438525.1 uncultured Demequinaceae bacterium
GGCGAGCACCGCTGCCGCCACGGTTACTGCAACACGGATGAACACGCCTTGAGCCTAGAGGTACAGCTGGTAGTAAGTCGGGAGTCCCCGCGGAATCTGGTAGTAGTGCCGGGAGTTGCCCTGGATCGTAGTGAGATTGAACCGGTAGTAGGTGACAGGGCCGGCACTCCCGTAGTACGTGGGAAGCGGGTACGCGTAGACACCGCCGCCGTAGTATTGCCTCGCGGTAAGGCCGATGTTCCCGCATGTGCCGTTGGTATAGGTCGACGCGAAGATGGTTGGGCTGTTGTCGTTCTCAAAGAAGGCAGAACAGCCGTTGGCGTTCAGAGGATGTGTTCCTGCGTGTGCGGGCGCGGCGATCATCCCACTGATCGCCGTCGCGAGAACCAACGACAGAACTGCAACTTTTCCACGTGCCTTCAGAGATCTCATTTCGTGCCCCTTTCTGTGGTCGGTATTGAGAGACTAATACTACAAGGAGTTGAAATACAACATATAGGATGAATATCCTTTTTATGAACCATCGGGTGAGCTAGCTTCGGACCACGTTGTCAACCAGTCGGACACCATCGACCCGGCGGGCGGAGGTTCGGCGTGCGTGGTCCGGCGAGGAAACGACTGACGTTCGGTCCTGGGCCGCATTCGCCCCAATGGTTGCCGCTAGGCGGCCGGATCGTGGAAGGCTTCTTCAGCCCGGGCTGAGAATGCCGCCCAGGCGTTTTCGCTCGATAGGACGCCTCGGTGCACGTCTATGAGGATCTGATCGAGCGTGTCAACGATCTGTCTGTGCCTAAGGCCGTACGCGATGGGTGCGGCATAGCCGAGCGCGGCTTCGGGGAAGATGATCCCGACGGGGGCATCGCTGAAGTACTCCATGACGGTATCGGCGATACTCGGGTCGTTGTATGCCATGACACGTGAAGGGTAGTAGCCGCCGTCCCAGGGCAGGGATTCGGCCGGCGAGAGTTGGATATCCTCCTGGATCGCACGGGTGATGAACGTCCAGGCCGCCCGCTGGTCGTTTTCCGTCCCCTGGTCCGGGATCGCCCAGAAGGAACCTCCCCAGTTGCCGCCGGGGCCCGGGATCTCGGCGATATCCCACAGCCCTTCCGAGCCCCCATGGTCGAGGACGTGCTCCCGGATTTGCCGGAGCAGCCATCTGGGACAGAGGACGGCGGCGAACGAGTCCGTCGTAAACCCCTCTTCCCATTCCTCGGAGCACAGGTCCGGGCCGTCGCTTTTACCGGTTTTCAGCGTGTCGAGCGCCCGCTGGAAATGGGGACGAATACGGTCGAGGTCGAGGGAACCGTCCTCGGCGTGGAATGCCCGTCCCAACCCGTCCTGCGTCAGCATGAGGAAGGCGAGTCTAAGGGGCTATCGAGGAAGGGGCGTCCGGTCGCGGCTGTGTATCGATTCCCGAATGCGACGAGATCGTCCCACGTCTCCGTGGCGTCGGCGACGGCATCGCGATCGCTTGGAAGACCCGCCCGTTCGAGGAGGTCCGGGTAATTGCACAGTCCGAATCCCGAGACCGACCGGGGAATCGCGACGATCTCGCCGTTCGGGCCGGTGCCCTCCGCCCACTGCCACGACAGGAACAGATCCTCGATTTCATCGGCCCCGAATGCCCTGAGGTCCACGAAATGCTCAGGCTTGTCCGCGTACCTTCAGATCTCGAGCCCTTCGATCGCTACAACGTTGGGCGCCCCCTCTCCCGCGTCGAGTTGGGCGTCCAACGTCGCATGGTGGAGCACGTACTCGCGTATCACGACGGTGACGTCGACCGAGTATGCGCTTTCGAACGCCTCGACCGCGGGTTGGATGAGGCCGCTAGAGTCGTCCGCGACGGTGATGGCGGGCAAGGGCGGCAGGGGGCGGGCATACGGGGACTCCGACGGCGGGAAGTCGGCCAGGCGGCGGATTCCCCGTCCTCTTCGGCGCACGCGGCGAGAAAAGGCCCGACGGTGAACGCGGCCACTGCGAGTGACACTATCGTCGCCCCGCGGCGGCCCGACAATCCTCCAGACATAAAGCGACTCCGATCCTCGATTGTCCGCGTGTCCCGATCCTAGGGCGGACGGCCCCGATTCGCGCGTCGTTGCCGCGGGTGGTCGGGCCGCGTCGGGGCGATTCGTCTCGTTTGCGCCTCGCGATCGAGGTTGACCACCCCGTAGCGGACCCGGAATGCGACCGCCGGGTCCGTGTTTCGTGACCTAGGTCCCGCACCCCCGATGGCGGGGGTGGGCACCATATGGGGGAGCCCTCGAAGGAGGTCAACAATGCCAGTCAGTGTTGCCGCGCTGAAGGAGCGCGCACCGGGAGAGAAGCGTGTCGCCCTGGTTCCCGAGGTCGTCGCCACACTCGTCTCGAACGGGTTGACGGTGATGATCGAATCGGGGGCGGGAGAGCACGCTTTCTACTCCGACGATGACTACAAGAAGGCCGGGGCGAAGATGGTCTCCGCGGCGGAGGCTCTCAAGGCCACCATCGTCCTCAGCGTGAACCGACCACCCACGGCCACGATCGCCAAGTTCAAGAAGGGCCAGTTCCTTATCGGGCAGTTGCGTTCCCTGGTCGAGGCGGAAGACCTCGAGAACGCCGCACGAAGGGGCGTAACGGTCATCACCCTCGACCGTCTGCCCCGTGAGGTGTCCCGGGCCCAGACCATGGACGTGCTTTCCAGCCAGGCCTCAGTCGCCGGCTACCGGGCCGTCGTCGCCGCAGCCGAGGCCTACACCCGGTACTTCCCCATGATGATGACGGCGGCCGGGACGGCCCGGCCCGCCAAGGTCCTCGTCCTCGGGGCGGGGGTCGCCGGCCTTCAGGCCATCGGTTCGGCACGCCGACTCGGGGCCCAGGTCTCCGGCTATGACATCAGGGCCGCCGCCCGGGAGGAGATCCTCTCGATGGGGGCCCAATTCCTGGAGATGGGGTCCGTTTCCGCGACCGGGAAGGGCGGATACGCCCGGGCTCTGACCAAGGAGGAGACGGCCAAGCAGCAGAAGGAACTCTCCCAGCAGATAGCCAAGTTCGACATCGTCATCACGACGGCGAACGTCCCCGGCAGGAAACCCCCGGTCCTGGTGACCAAGGAGACCGTGGCGGCCATGGCCCCCGGCTCCGTGATCGTCGACACCGCGTCGGGCCCCTTCGGCGGCAACGTCGAAGGCTCCGTCTCGGGTGAGCGAATCGTGACCAAGAACCGTGTGACCATCATCGGCAGCCACATCTTCGCGGCCCAAATGCCTTCGGCCGCCTCCAACGCATTCGCCAAGAACATGTCGGCGGTGCTCGATTCGATCATCAAGGAGGGGCAGATCGTGATCGACCCGAGCGACGAGGTGATCACGGCGATGCTGGTCTCCGTTACCAAGAAGGGAGCGGCCAAGTGAGCCCCGAACTCCTGACCGCGTTGACGTTCTTCGTTCTCGCACTCCTCGTCGGTTTCGAGGTCATCTCGAAGATCCCGGCGACGTTGCACACCCCGATGATGTCCGGCGCGAACTCCATCCACGGGGTCGTGCTCGTCGGCGCCATCCTCATCGCCGCGACGGCCGACAATGTCGGCGCCTACATCCTCGCGTTCTTCGCCGCCGCATTCGCGGCTATGAACGTGGTAGGCGGGTACGTCGTCACGGACCGCATGCTCGGGATGTTCAAGGCTCGCCCCAAGGGCGACGGCGAGAAGGGCGGTAAGTGATGATAACCGCGGCCATTGAACACGGGGCCGAGGCGGCCTCCGCCAACCTGTCCACCGTCCGGACGATCGTCGAGCTCGTGTACATCCTCGCGGCGGTCGGATTCGTCATGGGGCTTCACCTCATGCGCTCCCCCGCGACGGCTCGTCGCGGAAACCTTCTTTCGGCGGGGGGGATGACCCTCGCGGTCGGCATGACCGTCTACCTGTTGATCGGCCATGAGGGATATGAGGTCGAGCCTTGGGCGTGGATCGTCGTCGGGGCAGGCGCCCTTGTCGGGAGCCTGGCCGGTCTGGTCTCCGCCCGTAAGGTGCAGATGACGGCCATGCCGCAACTGGTGTCGATCTTCAACGCCGTGGGCGGCGGAGCCGCCGCCCTGGTCGCGATCGTCGACTTCGTCGAACGGGTCACACCGGAGGGAGGCGGCCTCGAGCTCGCGTTCAGCCTTCCCGTCGGGCTTGACATCCTCATCGGGACCGTGACGTTCTCCGGGTCGATCATCGCCGCCGGCAAACTCCAGGGATGGGTGTCCGGCTCGCCGATCACCTTCTTCGGCTCCCGGATGCTTCTCATCGTCAGCGCCCTGGCCGGGCTTGGCGGGGTCGTGTGGCTCGCTATCGATCCGGGTATGGTGCCGCTCCTCGTGGTGGCCGTGGCGGCTTTCCTCTTCGGCATCCTCATGGTGCTTCCAATCGGTGGGGCCGACATGCCGGTCGTGGTGTCGCTGTTGAACGCCTTCACCGGCTTGGCGGTCGCGATGGCGGGCTTCGTCGTCGACAACACCATCCTGATCGTCGCCGGTGCCCTGGTCGGGGCTTCCGGTTCGATCCTGACCAAGCTCATGGCCGACGCCATGAACCGGTCGATCATGTCGATCATGATCGGCGGCTACGGGACCGGAGAATCAGACGGGGCGGAGGGTCCGGCCAGCGGCGGTGCGGTCCACATCATCGGAGCCGAGGACGTGGCGATTCAGCTCGCCTACGCGACCAAGGTCATCATCGTCCCGGGCTACGGCCTCGCGGCCGCTCAGGCCCAGCGTGAGGCGGGCGAGCTCGGGAAGGTTCTCGAAGAGCACGGCGTGACCGTCTATTACGCGATCCACCCGGTCGCCGGCCGAATGCCGGGGCACATGAACGTGCTCCTCGCCGAGGCAGACGTTCCGTATACCCAGCTTAAGGAGATGGAGGAGGTCAACGGCGAGTTCGATTCGTGCGACGTCGCCGTCGTCATCGGGGCGAACGACGTCACCAACCCGGCCGCCAGGAGGCCCGGAAACCCGATCTCGGGCATGCCGATCCTCGACGTGGACCGCGCCAAGTCGATCGTCGTCATCAAGCGGTCGCTCGGACACGGTTACGCCGGCCTGGACAATGAGCTGTATTCGAACCCGAAGACCGGCATGTTCCTGTCGGACGCCAAAAAGGGGCTCGGCGAGCTCCTCCAGGTGATCCAGGGGTATTTCGCCTAAACTCGCGACGATCGATAAGGGGCCCGGGAGGGAGTCCCCCCGGGCCCTTCCATTCCCCGGGAGGAGCCGGAGGGAGCCGGGTGCTGGTGTGTATCCCGCGTGAGCGCGGGCCACGGGTTTACCATCGTTCTCGACGGAGGGGTTCTGAAGCGGACTCCGCCGGAGTGTGGGCGAGAATCTGGCCCACATCCTCGTCCTCGGCGTGTTGACCTCCAACGCGTCTGGGCCCGCGTACCGTCGAAAGTGACATGGACGTTCGACCCGTCACCTAGCCCTCGCTCTCTGGGGGCTCCCGGGCCCCTGGGGCGTGACCGAGTAGCAGGGAGCCTGTGTGTCTGCCACCACGAAAGCGACCCGACATCAGCAGAACCCCCAAGCCCAAACCGGCTTGAAGACCTTCGTCCTCGACACCTCGGTCCTTTTGTCAGACCCGAGGGCCACCCTCCGGTTCGCCGAGCATTGCGTCGTGCTCCCCGTCGTCGTCATCAGCGAACTGGAGGCGAAGCGGCATCACCCCGAGTTGGGGTACTTTGCGAGGTCCGCGCTCAGGCTTCTTGACGACCTAAGGATCGAACACGGGCATCTGGACGCTCCGGTCCCGGTGAACGCCGACGGGGGGACCATGAGGGTAGAACTCAACCATGCCGACCCCGAGGTCCTCCCCAGCGGGTTCCGGCTGGGGGACAATGATTCCCGCATCCTCGCCGTGGCCGCGAACCTCAAGGCCGAGGGGCACACGGTCACCCTCGTGACGAAGGATCTTCCCCTGAGGGTCAAGGCTGCCTCCTTGGGGATGAATGCCGAGGAGTATCAAGCTGAACTCGTCGTAGATTCCGGCTGGACGGGCATGCGCGAGGTCCATCTCGGCGAGGCTCGAATGTCGGAACTGTACGAGGCCGAACGGATCCCGCCTCCTCCCGCCGACGAGACCGGCGAGGACCTTGGGGCCCTGCCCATTCATACCGGGCTCGTCCTCCATTCCCCCCGCGGGTCGGCCTTGGGGAGAATCGCCGAGGACGGGTCGATCAGGCTCGTCCGGGGGGACCTGGAGATGTTCGGGATCCACGGCCGAAGCGCCGAGCAGCGGATCGCCATCGACCTCCTGCTTGACGAGTCCATCGGTATCGTCTCCCTCGGCGGGAGGGCGGGGACAGGCAAGTCCGCCCTCGCCCTATGCGCCGGCCTTGAAGCCGTCTTGGAGCGTAACCAGCATAAGAAGATCATCGTCTTCCGGCCTCTGTACGCCGTCGGGGGGCAAGATCTCGGCTACCTGCCCGGGAACGAATCCGAGAAGATGAACCCCTGGGCGCAGGCCGTCTTCGACACCCTCGGGGCGGTGGTCTCCACCCCGGTCATCGAGGAAGTCCTGGCCCGGGGGATGCTCGAGGTCCTGCCCCTGACGCACATTCGCGGGCGTTCCATCCACGACGCTTTCGTCATCGTCGACGAGGCCCAGTCGCTCGAGCGGAACGTTCTCCTGACCATGCTCAGCCGCATCGGGCAGGGGTCCCGTGTGGTCCTCACCCACGATGTGGCGCAAAGGGACAACCTGCGGGTGGGGAGGCACGACGGCGTCTCGGCCGTCGTCGAGGCCCTCAAGGGCCACCTCCTCTTCGCCCATATCAACCTGGAACGGTCCGAGCGTTCCGCGGTGGCATCGTTGGTGACCGACATGCTCGAGAGGTTGGACCTCTAGTATCGGGATGGAGTCGGATCGCGACGCGGGAAGGGGCGAGAGGTGAGAGCATCCAACGTCGTCTCGGCGATCCTCAGGGTCCTCGTGGCCGCGATCGCCGTCATCACGGTCGTCAATCTCCTCCACGCCAGCGGACCCAAGGGGCTCCTGACCTTCACCGTCCAGTCGAACACCATGATGGCCGTGTCCTTTCTCTGGACGGCCCATGCGCTCGTTTGGGGGAAGCACACGCCGCCGGAGTGGCTATCGGGAAGCTCGGTCTTCTACCTTGCCATCACCGGCATCGTCTACAACGTCGTCCTCGGCCCCGAGATACCGGGCTCGTCCCCCGCCGTCCTCCTGGGGCTTTCGAACTCGACCCTCGAGCACGTCGTCACGCCGATCGCGGCCATGGCGATATGGATCGTCTTCGACGAGCACCGCCGCATCCCCTGGAAGTATGTCTGGATTTGGCTCCTGTACCTCGCCGCGTATCTGGTGGTCGTCTTCTCCGCCATCGCGCTGATCGATTCGTATACTGCCCCCTATTCCTTCCTCGACACCTCGATCCATGGCGCCGACGGAGTCGCGCTCCGGATCGTTGGGTACATGTCAGCTTTCACGGTCCTATCGGCGGCGATGATTTGGATGGACCATGCCCTGCCGGAGCGGACACGTTTGAGCGAGTACGACCCTCACGATCAGGGGTGAAGCCCTACGTGGGGTTGTCGCCCGTCATGGCGTCGACGTCGAGTAGGGAGTCAAGCTGCTCTTCGGAGATATCGCCGCGCTCGACGAATCCCAGATCGAGGACGGCCTCCCGGATCGTCATGCTCTTCTCGACCGTCCGGTGGACGACTGAAGCCGCGGCCTCGTAGCCGAGGATGGTGCTGAGCGGCGTCACGATGCTCGGAGAGGCCTCCGCAAGTCTTCTCATGTGGTCGGTGTTGGCCTCGATCCCCAGGACCGTCCTAGAGGCGAGGAGGCTCGCGGAGGCCGCCAGGAGTCGGATCGACTCGAGGAGGGCGAAGGCGATCACCGGCACCTGGACGTTGAGTTCGAAGGCCCCGGACGCTCCCGCCCACGTCACCGTGGCGTCGTTTCCGACGACTCTGGAGCACACCTGCAGGACCGCTTCGGGTACGACGGGGTTGACCTTCCCCGGCATGATCGACGACCCCGGTTGTAGAGCGGGGATCCGGATCTCTCCTAGGCCGGCGTTAGGGCCGGACCCCATCCACCTCAAGTCGTTGCACGTTTTCGTCAGGCCGACCGCGATCGTCTTCAGCACTCCATGGAGTTCCACGAGGGCGTCTCGAGACCCTTGGGCCTCGAAGTGGTCGCGTGCCTCGCGCAGGGCCAGGCCGGTCTCCTCGCCGAGGAAGGTGACCGCCGTGGAGGCGAATCCCTCGGGGGCGTTGACCCCCGTTCCGACGGCCGTTCCCCCTAGGGGGATCTCGGCGACCCGATCGAGGGAAGCC
>CAYTLH010000222.1:0-3282 GCA_964438525.1 uncultured Demequinaceae bacterium
TCCACGGACTGAGGAGGAACACGACGATGGCCTTATCCGTCGTCATCGTCACTTTGGTGTCGTTGGCCTTCGTCGGGTCGGCCATGCTGCTCCAGATCCAGGTGGGCAAGCTCAAGGACGACTGGTATGACCGGGTCGAGGTATCGATATTCCTGTGCCCGAACGTCTCGGACGTGGCCACCTGCAAGAGCGGACCCGTCACGGCCGCCCAGGAGAACAACATCCGGAACGTCCTCCAGACGGGGGCCCTGGAGGACCTGGTCGAGCGGGTGTACTACGAGTCGAAGGAGGAGGCCTGGGAGAACCTGCTCGAGAGCAGGCCCGACGACTTCCTCGTCCAGCAGTTGACGGCCGACGACATGCAGCCGAGCTTCCGGGTCAAGCTGAAGGATCCCGAGCAGTTCGAGGTCGTCTCTAGCGCAACCGCGAACCTGGATGGGGTCGAATACGTCGTCGACCAACGACAGGTCTTCGGCACCCTCTTCATGATCCTCAACCGCTCGACGCTTCTCGCCGCATCACTTGCCATCGTCATGCTGCTGGCCGCGGTCCTCCTCATCACGACGACGATCCGGCTGTCCGCCCTCAGCCGACGGCGGGAAACCACCATCATGCGTATGGTCGGTTCGTCGAAGGTCCTCATCCAGCTTCCCTTCATGCTCGAGGGAATCATCGCGGCCGCAGCCGGGGCGATCCTGTCGATTGTCGGGCTCTGGCTCACCGTCCGCTATCTCGTCCAGGACTGGCTGCAATCGAGCGACCTCAACTGGGTCGATTCCATCAGTCAAAACGACGTATTCTCGGTGGCGCCCTGGCTCCTTCTCATCGCCCTGGGCCTCTCCGGGATCGCCTCGGTCGTTACCCTCGGAAGGTATACTTCTGCCTGATGACCCTTCGACGTCAGGGCGCTCTCGCCGCGGTCATCGCGGCGGGCTTGTTCGTGGGTTTTTCCCTCGGAACGACGGCCTCCGCCTCGCCCTCGTCCTCCCATCCTTCCCTTCATCAAGCCGACGACACGGACTACGCCGACGCGATCGCCGAGATCCAGGCCGAACGCCAAGAGAACGAGCAAGCCCTTGAGGAACTGGAGGCTGCGCTTGAGGACACCGAACGGGAAATCATCGAGGCCGATCGGCAGCTGAAGGACCTCGAAGCCCGTCTCCCCATCGCGCAGGCCGAACTCGACGCAGCCGAGGCCGAGCTTCAGGTGCTCATCCAGCACCAGCGCGAGGTCGAGGAGAGGTTGGCGGCCGCCGAGGCCGAGGATGCCCGGGTCGCCCAACAGATCGAGGACGACGAGGCGCGCCTCACCGAACTCAAGGCCATCGTTGCGGAGTTGGCTAGGGCCACGTACCGGGGGACGACCGCCGATACGACCCTCGAGGTCGTCTTCGGGGCGAAATCCGCCGAGGACTTCGTCAGCGAGGTTGCGACCCAGTTGACCCTCAACCGGACCCAGGGAAACGCCCTCGCCGAGATGGAGCAGATCGCGGCCATGAACCGCAACCGGGGGGCGCGCCAAGAGGCGGTCCGGGAGTACATCGCCGCCCTCAAGATCCTCGCCGACCAGTACGTCGCCGAGGCGGAAGAGGTCAAGGCCGAGGCCGAGGCGAAGAAGAAAGAGATCGAAGGGCTGCTCGCCGAACAGACCCGGATCAAGCAGTACCTCAAGGAGAAGGAGAAGGAGTTCCTCGAGAGGGAAGCCGAACTCGAAGAGCAGGCCAAGCAGCTCGAGGACGAACTCGTCGCCCTCATCCTCGAAAGCCACGGCCGCGGGTTCACGTATTTCGACGGAACCTGGGTCTATCCGGTCAACAACCCCGTCGTCGTCTCTCCTTACGGGATGAGGTTCCACCCCATCTACCACGTATGGAGGATGCACTACGGCACGGACTTCCGCGCTCCCTGCGGCGTACCCATCTACGCGGCGGCGGACGGCTGGGTCGAATGGACCAAGTACCGCTACGGCTACGGCAACCAGGTGCTCATCAACCACGGCGAATACGAAGGCGTGTCGTACATGTCGAGCTATAACCACCTGAGTTCATTCGCGGTCTCCCCCGAGGACTACGTGGTCCGAGGCCAGGTCGTCGCCTATTCCGGAACGACCGGGGTGTCCACGGGATGCCACCTGCATTTCGAGGTCTACGTGAACGGGCACGCCGTCAACCCCATGATCTACATGCCCTGACGGTAGGCTGGTCCCTCTTTGAAGCCCAATTCCTCGAGGAGGTGAACCATGGCCGACGTTACGGTGGTCGCCACCAACCGCCGGGCGCGTCACGACTACGTCATCGAGGAGACCCTCGAGGCCGGCCTCGTGCTCACCGGAACCGAAGTCAAGTCCCTCAGGCGGGGGCGGGCATCTCTGTCCGAGGCGTTCGTGTCCTTCAGCGGAGGCGAGGCCTGGCTGGAGAACGCCTACATTCCCGAGTACGGCGAGGGGACGTGGACCAACCACCCTCCCCGGCGGAAGCGGAAACTCCTGCTCCACGAGGAGGAGATCACCTCCTTGTCCGTGGACTCGAGAGAGAAGGGGACGACCGTCATCGCCCTTCGCCTGTACTTCGTGAAAGGCAAAGCCAAGGTCGAGATCGCCCTCGCTCGAGGCAAGAAGCTCTACGACAAACGCCAGGCGCTCCGCAAGAAGGAGGACGAGCGGGAGGCCCGAAAAGCGATGAGTCCGCGCACGCGGCCGTAGTTCGCGGCATGATGGGGGCATGAAGAAACTGGGCCTCCTCCTCCTCGCCGGCGCCATCGTCCTCATCCCCTCCGCCGCTTTCGCCTCCGTCTCCGCCGACACACCCCTCGTGACGGTGAACGATCACTACGGCAAGTACATATCCGAGTACACGGCGCAGTACTACATCAACGCCGACGGCACGGTCGACGTGACGATCGATTTCGCCTTCGAGTTCAACGGCGAGTACGGACATGGCCCGTACGTCTCCTACCCCATCCGAGTGCCGTATGACGACACGAACGATCGCTTCTTCCACATCAGCAATATCCACGCCTCTAGCCCGACGGGCGCCCCGGCGGACGTCAACGTAGAGAAGGACAAGTATTGGGTGTACTACTACATCGGGGACGAAGACATCGGTGACATCACGGGTACCCAGGAATATCACCTGACGTACACCGTCGACGGCTTGCTCAATGGGACGACGACGTCCGACTTCGACCCCGCAACGGAAGAAGACCTTCCCCTCTGGGACGAGTTCTACGTCAACGTCATCGGCGACAAATGGGAGATCCCGCTCGACAACGTGACCATCGTCG
>CAYTLH010000223.1:0-3315 GCA_964438525.1 uncultured Demequinaceae bacterium
GCCGGAAAACCTTCACCTTCGCCTCGCTCGGGATGGTCGTCGCGGCAGGGTTCGCCTCGTGGAATTCGACAGTAAGCGCCATAAGCCAAGGAGGACGGCGTAGCGACGCCCAGGCCGCGCCGGAAGACAGCTGGGCAACCCTGTACGACTGGTGGCGGGGCTACATAACGATCGACAGGTCCGCCCTCCTGGCCCTCTCCGCGGCCGTCTTCGCCGTCGTCATCGTGGTCGCCGTCGTCGTGGCGGTATCCTTCCGTTCGTCGACCCGGAAGGACGACTCCGTCCGGGGAGCGTTGGGTCTGTCCCGCCGGGACGAGCACCTGGCCGTCGGTACCCGTCAGGCCTCCGTCATGACGGCCGGAGCAGTGGCCGGGGCCCTGGGCGCCTGCGTCGCCACGGTTCTGTACCGCCTGTTCCTCTCCCTCCTGTCCTCGTCCACCCAGGTGCACTCGTTCAGCTGGAATATGGATTTCGTCGACCGAGCCCTCTCCGGCGCCCTAGAGATAGCACTCCTGGGGGTGGCCTTCGCGCTGGTCGGGGGGCTCTTGACGGCGTGGGTCGCCGGGCCTCCCCGAATCAAGGCTCGCCCAGGCACCCTTCAGGAGGCAAGGCGATGATCCTCCGACTCGTCCGCACCCAGCTCCGCTCAGAGTGGAAGCAGACTGCCCTCGGCGTCGGCACGCTGTCCCTCGCCCTCGCGACCTTCTCCCTGCTGGTGGCGGCAACGAAGCTCGCCAACTGGGACCGGTGGGAATCCCACACCGGGCCGTGCCAGGCCTCCGGGGTGAACTACGGCTACGTGGTGGCCGTCCATGATGACCCCGCCTCCCATCCCATCCTCGGCCAGGTCGAGCCCGTCCTCTCCCTTGAGGATGCCGAGAAGCTCGTGAGGGACGCGGCCGTCATCTCCCCTGTCGAGGCGACGGCACATGTGGCTACCCACCAGACCGTTGATGTCAATGTCCCGTTGGCCGGTTCGTTGGCCGAACGGTACCTGGCGACCGGAGACGAGCCCGGCCCCGGGGAGATCGCCCTCAGCCCGCACTTGGCGAGCGACCTCGGGCTCGATCTCGGCGACACCATCACCCTCGAGAGTTTCAGCTTCCACGGAGACTCCACGACATCTGTGTCTCTGACCGTCTCCGGCATTCTGCTGAACGGCAGCGTCGACTCGTACCAGGTCTGGGTCCCCGACGCGATTGCGTCTACCGACGATTTCCGGATCCTGAGTGAGAGCTTTCCCCATGAGTACTTCGCGGACCCCGAGACGGACGTCGCCGCCCTGGCCACGTTTATCGACTTCACCTGGGAGGGCCACAACCCCGCACTCGCCCCCTACCAGGTGATCTGCGACTACAACCTTGACACGAGCTTCACGTGGGGCAGTGTCGTCGACATGCTTTCTTCCGACTCGCTCAAGGGACCCGCCTCGTGGGCGCTGGCAGTCTCGGCGATAGCGATGGTCTGCCTCATCCTGGCAGCCCTGTTTATGGGACGGGCGCAGGCCGAGGCCAGAACCCGCTGGAACGCGACGGCCATGACGCTCGGCGCCTCCGGCCGCACCATCGCGGCAGCATCGCTGGTCGAGACGGCGATGATATCGGTCCTCGGCATCGCAGCCGGGCTCGGGGCGGGCATCGGGCTGGCAAACCTCCATCTCGTTCTCCTTCGGGCGACTCATCCCGCCAGCGTCCTTCCCCCGTCGATCAGCGTCCCAGCCCTGGTCCTCGTCGTCGGGGCTGGAGTCGGCCTTGGCCTCGCGGCCATCCTTGCCGTCGTCCCGGCCTTCTGGGTGTCCCGAGTCCCCCCCGCTGCCGCCCTCAAGCCCGTCACCCCTGTGAGCGAGGCGACGCTGTCGCGGCCGGTCCACTGGTGGTGGCCGGCGGCCTTGACTGCGGTGGGGGTGGGTGTTGCCGGCGTCGCCGTCGTCATGGGCACTGGATCGGCCGGTGTCCAAGCGACGTCGATGGCGAGCGCGGCCATCCTGATTGCGGCGGTTCCCGCGCTCGTGATCCAGTCCGCGAGGGGTCTGGTCTCGCTTGCCGGCCGGGCCTTGGCGCGTTCCCGACGCCCGTGGGTCCTGGCGGCGGGCGACGGGATCCTGGCCCACCGGAGGGCTTTCACCTTCGCCTCACTCAGTGCGCTCCTCACGGGGGGAATCGCCTCGTGGGGGATCACGGTGAACGCCGCGAACGAGCCGTTTCCCCGTAGTTCCCCGCTGTCCCCCTGGAACCCTCTGGAGACCCTCTACGACTGGTGGAAGAATCAGTTCTCCTCCGTGGACGAGTCCGTCCTCCTGGTCATCTGTTCCATTGCTTTCGCGGTCGTCGCGATCGTGTCCGCTACCGTGCTGGCCTCGTTCCGCGAATCGATGGCGAAGGATGACTCCGTCAGGGGTGCGTTAGGCCTGTCCCGCCGGGGCGAGCGCCTGTCGGTCGGAACCCGCCAGACTTCCGTCTTGGCGATCGGGTCGGTAGCCGGAGCTTTGGGCGGATGCGTCATCGCAATCCTGCATCGCCTCCTTCTTGCCGTTCTGTCCTCGTCGCACCTGGTCAACTCGCTCGAGTGGAACCTGGGCCTCATGGGAGACGCCTTCATCCGGGCCGCCATCGTCGTCGCGATCGGTGTGGCGCTCGCCGTCATGGGAGGATTGCTGGCCTCGCTGGTCGCCGGTCCGTTCACATCCTCAAGCAAGTGAGAATCCGGTTGAGGTTCAACGCCCAGACCGGAACCCCCGGAGCCTCAGCGAGTTGCCGACGACGAACAGCGACGAACCGCCCATCGCGGCCGAGGCGATCATCGGGTTGAGGACGCCGAGGGCGGCGAGGGGGATCGCGGCGATGTTGTAGCCGAACGCCCAGGTGAGGTTCCCGACGATCGTGGAATAGACCCGGCGAGACAGACGAATGGCGTCGACCGCGGCCCTCGGATCCCCGGAGACGATCGTCAGATCCGAGGCCTCGCGCGCGACGTCCGTGCCTGTGCCGAGCGCGATGCCGAGGTCGGCTTGGGCGAGAGCTGGAGCATCGTTGATCCCGTCCCCCACCATCGCCACGCGCTTCCCCCCGGATTGGAGGGCGCGCACAGTCTCGGCCTTGTCGCCGGGGAGCACATCCGCCCGAACGTCCTCGATCCCGACCTCTGCCGCGACGGCCCGTGCGGATCGCTCGTTGTCCCCCGTCAGGAGAACGACGTCGAGGCCGAGGCCATGCATGTCCCTGACGGCATCGGCGGCGCCCGACTTGATGGCGTCTCGGACCTCGATGATCACCTCGGCAGACCCACCCCGGCCGGCAAACACCGCAGTCGCCCCCG
>CAYTLH010000224.1:0-5068 GCA_964438525.1 uncultured Demequinaceae bacterium
AGCCCCATCCCAGCTTGAACCCCACGCGTTCGGCGATGAAGTCGTACGTCCACAGGTGGATCTTCTCGAACGTCAGGTAATCGACGACAAACCAGGTCAGCATCGCGCAGCCGAGGAGGAAGCCGGGGTTGACGTCGTCGACGTTCTTCAGGTGATACGCCGCGAAGGACAGGACGTTCAGCTGAAGCATGACGGCGCCGATGAGGTAGAACCACATCTTCGCGTCGACGAGGCCGTCCCCCAGCTGCGACTCTTTCGCCCGGCCGAACCAGAGGTCGGCGAGGAAGGGCCGCCCGGTGGGCGGGTACCTCAGGACGACGAAGAACGAGAACGCCAACCCGATGACGACCGCGCCCACCAGCCCCAACCAGCGGGTCTCGTACAGCCACACGTACGGGACGACGTCGGTGTACCCGAGCGTGAACCAGGCCAGGACGCTCGCCCCGAGGACGAATCTCCCGTTGATCCGATAGGTCATCGGCTTGCCGGTCGCGTCGTCCCTGGCGTAGCCCGTCGTGCGTTTCACGGGGATGGCGACATGCAGCAGGGTGATGACGGAGTAGGCGACCAGCGGGGTGATCAGGCCCAGGACAATCCTCACGACAAACCTCCAGTGTTCTTCGCCATGATGGCTATTGCGGCTCTGCGGGGCAACAGCCGCGTCAGGACGAACCGGCCGACCTTGTTCGTCGCCCCGGGGATGACGACCGGGCCTCGGCACAAGGCGTTCAGGGTGCGTTCGGCGACGTCTCTGGCCCGGAGCGTCCCGGGCGCGGGCTTGACCTGCGCGGCCTGCTGGTAGCCGGGGGTGAGGACCGCCCCCGCACAACAGGCGAGGACGTCGACGCCGTGGGGCTTCAGTTCCTTCCACAGGCCCTCGGCCAGGATGGCGTTGAACGACTTGGTGGCCGCGTAGGCGGCGAGATTCGGGCTGCCCTGCGCCCCGGCCAACGACGACATCAGGACGATGCCCCCGCGCCCCCGTTCGATCATCGGCGCGGACAGCAGCTTGGCGAGGAGCAGCGGCGCCTTCACGTTGACGTCGACGGCACGGGCCAGGTCCTCGTCGCCGGTGTCCTCGAAGCGGCCGATGGGGGCGAAGGCGGCGTTGTAGACGAGGAGGCCGATCGAGACGTCGAGGGCGCCGACCCTCTTCCTGGCGTCGTCGATGTCGGCCAGGTCCATGGCCAGGGGGACGACGTCGACGTCGTACGTCTCGCTAAGGCGCACGGCCGTCGCCTTCAGGCGGTCCTCTTGACGGGCCACCAGGACCAGGTTCAGCCCCCGCCGCGCCATCGCCTCGGCGAAGGCGGCCCCCAGCCCGTCGGACCCCCCGGCGACCAAACCATACGGCCCGTACCTCTCCTGGAACCGCGCGGGCCTCATGGGAAGGACCCTACCAACCGTGAACCTCCCGTTCTGTTCCTCGCCCACACCCGCCGTCTAGGTGTCGACGGCAAGCCCCAGGTGCTCCGCCAACGCGGGCGCCAGTTCGAACAACTGCTCGAGGGAGATCACGGCGCCGGCGAGGCTCGCGACACCAACGATCACGTCGATTCTCAGCCCCCGAAGGTCCACGTGGCTCAGAGTGGCGCCGCGCAACGTCAGGGTGCCCACCGTGCAGTCATTGAAGGCGACTCGCTCGAGGGTCGCGTCCAGCAGGTCGAGGTCGTCGAAGCTGCACCCCGTGAACGAGACGTCGGCCAGGCGCGCACCCCGCAGGTTGAGGTACCCGAATTTGCAGTGGGAGACGGTCGACTCTTCCCATCTGCTTCCGAACAACTCGCCGGCGCCGACGCGCAAGCGGCAGAGTTCCGAGCGACGCCACGCGCTATTGGCGGAGCGCAACGTCGGCGCGTTCAGGTCTGCGACCCGCGAGCCGATCACTTCGACCGCGCGCAAATCGGCGCTCGCCACCACCGCACCCGTCAGATCGCACCCGGAGAAGACGACGTCGAGGAGTTCGCGGGCCCCGAAGTCGACGCCGGAGAAGTCCAGATCGTCGAACCGTGGACCCTCGTCCAGATCGAGCGCGTCTGCGGTCGTGAGAGCGCCTAACTCAACGGGGAGGGGTCGGGGTGCCTGCAGTTCCGATAACTTCACATACCCAGGGTACGGCGGGCATCGGGCTCGCCCACGGCGTGAGAGTGGGACGCGGCGCATCCGAATACGGGCATGATGAGGGGCATGCGCATCGTGTCGATCGGCGACAGCTTCACCGAAGGCGTGGGGGACAAGGGTCCGGACGGGACGCCGCTCGGGTGGGCGGACCGCGTCGCCATGGGCCTCGCCGCCGCCCACCCGGACGAGGAAACCTGGTACGCCAACCTGGCCGTCCGCGGGCGGCTGATCCTCCCCATCGCGACCGATCAGCTCGACGCCGCGCTCGCCCTCGACCCCTCGCCCACGCATCTGACGTTCAACGGCGGCGGCAACGACATGCTGCGTCCCGGCTACTCCGACGACCGCATGAGGGCGCTGATCACGCGCGTCTTCGACAAGTGCGAGGCCGCGGGCGTGTACGTCGTCATCCTCAGCGGCCCGGACCCCTCCGAACGCCTGCCGGCCGGGCGTCGCATGCGGGAGTTGGGCACGCGCCTGACCGAGATCGCCGAACGCCTCGTGGACGGCCGACGCGGCATCACGTTCGTCGACAACTTCCGCGACCCGGAAACGCGCCGGGCGCCCTACTGGTCCCCGGACCGGCTGCACCTGAACTCGCTGGGGCACGAGCGCGTCGCCAGCCGCGTGCTCACCGCGCTGGGGGTGCCCACCCCCGCCCCCGTCGTCGACCCGGACACCCCCCGCCCGGGGCCGGCGCGAAGGGTCGCGGGCGAGGTTCGGTACTGGGTGGTCTACGTGCTGCCCTGGCTGGGGCGTCGGCTCCTGCGTCGATCGTCGGGCGACGGGCGCCAGGCCAAGTACCCCTCCTGGGTGCGGATGCCCGCGACCGGCGAGCCGCCCCGCGCCTGAGTTGTTGCCTATTTCTCTTTCCCATTTCCGGGTTCGTTCGGGTATGGCAAGGTGAGGATCTATGGATATCGGCGTCTTGACCATCGTCGCGGCAGGCCTTGTCGCGTTCTCTCTGATCGCCTGGTACCGGGTGGCCACCCGCCGCGACGACATCGATGGACGCGGCTTTCGCCTTGTGGTCGCGGGGGTGGTGACGGTCCTGGCGTTCACCGCCGGGTACGTTGAGGTCGCCCACCATCTGCGCCAGCAGCTCGCCACCGAGGCCCTCGAAGTCATTTCCGATGTCGACGGGATCCACGCCGACTGCGAGCGCTTCACCGAGGAACTCTTCAACCTCACCCAGTATCAGGGCTACGTCTACTACGACGGATCCAACGTCGTCCATCTGAGGCGAAATATCTGCCACGACCTGTGGCACTACGCCCACGGTGGCCAGGCGAACCCGACGGAGGGGCAGACCATCGCGGTGCATGTCGTGACGCATGAGGCCATGCACATCAACGGCGTCCGCGAGGAGGCCGTCGCCGAGTGCATAGCCGTGCAAATCAACCACTTCGTCGCGGAGAAACTCGGGGCGACGCCGGCCCAGGCTCGGGAGTTGCAACGGCGCTATTACCTGTTGTACTACCCACGCCAGCGCGACTACTACATTTCGTACGAGTGCCGCGAGGGCGGCGACCTCGACATCTATCCCGATCGGACCGAGTTCCCGTAGCGGGTGGGCGGGCCTGACAGGGGATCCGAGTGGCCCTGCCCTGATTCCCGAGGCGGGCGCGGGCGTCTTGCCGGGTCAGGCGTCCACCGGCTCCCGAAGACCATTGAAGACGCCGGCCCACGCTTCGAGCTGATCGAACATCCTCTCCACGGTCTTGAGGTGGCGCTCGGCGGGGGCGAAAGATCCCGTCGAATCCCAGTCCGTCGCGAGCGTGAACGAAAGTTGAGTCCGGATGTCGGCCACCTGAAGTGCGCCCAGGACCTGGCGAAGGTGGTCTGCGGCGCGGACACCCCCCATCGACCCGTAGCTCACGAGGGCCGCCGCCTTGTCGTTCCATTCGGCGTAGACGGTGTCGAGGGCGTTCTTCAGCACGCTGGACGGGGAGTGGTTGTACTCGGGGGTCACGAACACATAGCCGTCGTACGGTGCCACGGTGGAGGCCCATTCCTGGGTGGAGGCGAGTTCGTACTGGCCGCGCGATGCCGGGTATCGCTCGTCGTAGTGGGGCAGGGGGTGGTCCCTGAGGTCGACGAGTTCGTAGACGACGTCCCGGCCCCGCGCGCGCTCCATCACCCAGGCCGCGACGGCCTCGCCTTTTCTCTCCGGCCGGGTGCTGCCCAGGATGACAGCGAAGGTGAGAGGTTTCATGGTGCGCCTTTCATCGGTCTTGGGGGAACAGATCGACCGGGCGAACGATTCCCCGCCTCAGAAAGGGGCGACGCGCGTCGCTAACCCGGAGTGGCACCAATACATCCCTTGTGAGGCGGGGGCGATGTGAGTCGACGAACGAGTCTCGGTTGACGTGTGATGGAGCCTATACGCTCGGGTTGTGCACGACATCCCTGTCTTGACTTCAGCGTCCGAGTACAGAGGACAACCACGCATCAGGGTCTCTGCGACACAACTGGGCAATAAGTACTCTCGCTCCCAAGCGACGCGGATTGTCGACGGTTGGATCGACCTCCTGGCCGATCACCCATTGCCTCTTGAGGATCTGCGATTCGTAACCCGGACGCCCCGCAGGCTGTTCGAAGCGCTTGCTGGACAGACACAGCTCAAGCGCCTCGCGGTCAAGTGGGGTGACTTCGACGATCTGACGTGTCTCGCGAGTCTCGCTCGCCTTGAGGATCTTCGCTTGCTCGGCGCATCGAGCGTCTCGACGCTGGAACCACTCCGGAGCCTTCAGAGAGTTCGCGTGCTACACATCGAATCACTGAGGAAAGTCCACGACCTCTCCCCGATCGGGTCTATGTCATCGGTGAAGGATCTTGAGTTGGGTGGGAACTGGATGTCTCCGCGAGTCGCGCATGTCGACTCCATAGGGTTCCTAACCTCTTTACCACAACTTGAGCGGCTGATACTGCACACGATCATCGTCGA
>CAYTLH010000225.1:0-3366 GCA_964438525.1 uncultured Demequinaceae bacterium
GCGTTTGTGGTGGGAGTGGCGCTGGCCGTCGTAGCGCTGTCGGCCTGTACAAATGAGGCCGCGACGCTCAAGGCGCTACAAAGCGACCCGATGGCGTATGTGGAGCTTCCCGGCGCCCTAGAGTCCCGGCACTCGGAGTCAGCTGGAAATGAGGGTATACCTATACCCGCTCCAGCGGAGATTCGGAACACGTTCACCGTTCCCAGGGGTAGCGTGCCAGAGGGCATGGAGACTCTCGCCGATGCCGCGAGAGAAGTTGGCTGGGCCGTCGAGGTGAACGAATACGGCGGCTATAGCGGGCAGAAGACTATGGACGGACGCTTTATGCAGCTTTCCATCGATGGGAACGACGCCGATGACGTCCTTTGGATCATCATCTTCACCAACGACTTCTAGAAAGACCACCTAGATGAGGGGTAAGCGCCGATGAAACGGAAGGCGTTGTCGAGCACGATGTGGTGGCGGGCGACGCTGGCTTCTTTGGTGCTTGGCATGGTTGCCGCGTTAGTCGCCGTTGTTGCGGTAGACGAAGCAGACGCAGCGGTCGATTTCAATCCACTGAAGGTGGTTCTCCTCGGTGATAGTTATTCGGCGGGGAACGGAGCTGTCGATGCTGAGGGTGGCCGGAATTACTACGGGCCTTCGGGTTGTTATCGGAGCCCGACGAATTGGGCGGGCCAGTATACGGACTGGCTGGGTACTCAGGGATACAACGTGACGTATGTCAACCGTGCGTGTTCCGGCGGTGTTACCTCACACCTGGTCGAGCGCAGGAAAATGGAATCGAAGACGGTATGGGTGGACCTTGACTCCGGTGCGACGGCGTCAGAAGTGGTGGCAGAGGCTTTGGGTGGTGTGTGTCGCACGAGGTTTCCCGGCGATGAGGTGTACACCGCGACATACGTTGGATATGACGCGTTCATGGGCATGCACCAGGTGACGTGTGACCGATTCATGGAGCCCCAGATCAATGCCGTTGGGGAGGATACCGATTTGGTGCTTCTGACGTTGGGGGGGAATGACGTCAGGTTTGCAGACATCGTTCAACAGTGCTTCGTGCTGGGATATCGCGATCCGGGTGACTGTCGCGAAGCCGTTGACTACGCCAAGGCCCAACTGGACGTTGTTGAGGAGGACATAGTCCGTCGGCTTGCCGAAATACGGGAGCGGGCTCGTCCGGATACGAAGGTGGTGCTGGTCGGGTATCCGTTTCTTGCCATGGACGATGACTATGTGCTTGTGAAGAAGCGTCTTGGCTTCTGGTGGGAGTCAGATCGGTATGAGGCGTCGAAGGAGGTGAGGGAGCTCGGGCGTTTTGGTGATGAGATGCAACGGGACGCGGTGGCTCGTGCGAATGCGGCGGCGGGGACGACGTTCGTGACGTTCCTCGATGGGGTGAAGCCGCTGTTCGAAGGTCATGAGCCGGATCCCGAGTGGGGGGCTGGCAATCCGGATCGTTGGATGAATGAGGCCGACACGCGACTCCTAGTCGAGTGGTGGCACCCCAACGGTCTGGGGCATGAGGAATTGGGGGAGTGGCTTCGACAGTTCGGCACGTTCGGTGCGATCGGGATGGGTCCGGGGACGTCTGCGAGCATCGATCTGGTGTTCGTCATCGACACCACCGGGTCGATGGGGGCCGATATCGCTGCGGTGAAGCAGAGCGCGAACACGATCATCGATCGGTTGTCTGAGGGCACGCAGAGTTATCGTGTGGCGTTGGTTGACTATCGGGACTTCCCTGAACGCACCTTGGAGCCTTCGGACTACCCGTCGAAACTCGACCTCGATTTCAGTTCCGACCCCGATGAGATTAGGTCCGCGATCAACGCCTTGACGCTTGGTTCGGGCGGGGATCCTCCCGAGGCCATGTGGTCCGGTCTCATGGAGGCGCTTGCCTTGGATTGGCGTCCGGGGGTGAAGAAGGTCATCCTCCAGTTCGGTGACGCCCCCCCGTTGAATCCGGAGCCGGTGACTGGTTGGGTGACCGGGGACATCGTCATGGAGTCCCTGCGGGTCGATCCGGTTGTCGTCTACGCGATCGACACCGGGTGGACCGGAGACGAGATTCGTGAGGTTGCGGAGGCAACAGGTGGGGAGACCTTGGTTGCGACGACGCCGACGCAGGTGGCGGACCGTATCCAGGAGTTCCTGGACCGGGCGTTCGCCGCCCCATATGCCTGGGTCGGCACCGGCTACGCGGGCAGGATCGGAGATTCGATCGGGTTCGATGCGTCGGGCAGTTACGACTCCGACGGCGTGATCGTCGGTTGGGAGTGGGATGTCGACGGAGACGGCGTGTTCGACGTCTCGACGTCCGGACCCGATCTTGTCTACACGTACCCTGACGCCTATTCGGGGCCCGTGACGTTGCGGATCACCGACGACTCCGGCCTGACCGGATTGGCGACCGCCCCGGTCGATGTCTCGGTGGACGGTGACGGCATCGCCGCCTTCGAGGATAATTGTCCCGCCGTCCACAACCCTGGACAGGAAGACGACGACGGCGACGGTATCGGTGACCTGTGCGATTCCGACTGGACACTTCCCACCGAGGACCGCCCCGGTGTGGGGGTGGCTATCGGCCCGTCGCCTGAGGCCGTGATCATCGGCGGCCCATACGAGGGGGCGACCGGTGCCCCCATCGACATCGCCGGAGAGGTGTCTGATCCCGAAGGCGACGTCGTCACGTCCCTGTGGTACGCCCCGGAGGGGTGTGTCGTCGCGGACCCGTCAGCCCTCGTCACCACGGTTACCTGTGTCGCAGAGGGAACGTATCAACTCTGGCTCGTCGCCGACGACGGCAACGGCGGAGTCGTGGGCACCGAGACCAGCGTGACCGTCATGACAACGCAGCCCCTCCTGGTCTTCGGCGGTTTCGACCCGCCGATACGGGCACCGCTGCCGACCATGGTGAACCCGGGCCGCTCCTTACCCATCAAGTGGTCGCTGGACGACCTGGACGGAGTTGCCGTAGAGGATCCCGCATTCTTCGAAAAGATCACCTACCAGGAAGTGTCCTGCGAAACCGGGCTGCCCGCAGGAGACACCCAGCCCACGGAGTCCGTCACAGGACTCAAGAACCTCAACCGGGGTTCCTGGATCTACATCTGGCAAACACCAGACACACTCGAAGGTACATGCGCACTCGTGTCCCTCGACATCGTGAACCCCACAGACTCCCCCACACAATTCCTGGTGGACCTGCGGTAGTGGAACTCAGGCAGCGTCGGCGGCATCTGAAAGGGGCAGGGAGCATGATGAATCGTCGGTGTGCGTTTGTGGTGGGAGTGGCGCTGGCCGTCGTAGCGCTGTCGGCCTGTACAAATGAGGCCGCGACGCTCAAGGCGCTACAAAGCGACCCGA
>CAYTLH010000226.1:0-7326 GCA_964438525.1 uncultured Demequinaceae bacterium
GAACTGCTGAGCGACACGGGCCTCGGGCGGGAGATGCACGTCGTCGTCTCCCAGGGGCACCTCGACGACGTGCTCCGTGCGACCCCGGAGGAGCGGCGCTACCTGATCGAAGAGGCCGCCGGCATCCTCAAGCACCGCCGCCGCAAGGAGAAGGCGTTGCGCAAACTCGACGCCATGCAGGCGAACCTGACCCGGGTCCAGGACCTGACGGTGGAGATTCGCCGCCAACTCGGGCCGCTTGGGAAGCAGGCCGAGATCGCCCGGCAGGCCCAAACCATCCAGGCCGACGTCCGGGATGCCCGGGCGCGCCTGCTCGCGGACGATGTCGCCCAGTTGCGCACCCAGTTCGAGCGGGAGGAGGCCGACGAGACGGCGTTGCTCGAACGTCGGAAGACGGTCGAGGTGGAACTCGCCGGGGAGCGGAAGCGGCTCGTGGACCTCGAGCGGGAATCCGCGGAGGCCACGCCCGCGCTGACCAAGGCCAACGACGTCTACTACCGGCTCTCGGCCATCCGGGAGCGGTACCGCAACCTCGCCACCCTCGCCGAGGAGAGGCTCCGGCTTCTGGGGACCCAGGGTGCCGCCCTCCCGCCGACGGACTTGGTCGACCTGGACGAGCAGTTGGAACGGGCGCGGGCGGCGAAGGCGGAGCTGGACTCCGAGGTGAAGGCCGCGTCCGCCGCCCTAGGCGAGGCGGAGGCCGGGCGCGAGGAGGCGGAGGAGCGGGCCGCGGAATCCGAGCGGACGCTCGCGAACCTGCTCCGCTCCGTGGCGGATCGGCGGGAAGGGGTGGCCCGGCTCGCCGGCGACGTCGCCGCGCGGAGGTCCAGGGTCGAGGCGTCCGAGGAGGAGATCGGGCGGCTTCAACAGACGCTCGCCGAGGCGGAGAAGCGGGGAAACGACGCCCGGGTGGAGTTCACGTCGCTCGAGTCGACCGTCGCGTCCGTCGAGTCGGGCGAGGAGGACCTGGACCGGGCGCACGAGACCGCGACCGGGGACTGGGAGGCGGCCAAGGCGAAGGTGGAGGAGGTGTCCGCCCGCCTGACGGAGGGGATCCGGGAACGGGACACGTGGGCGGCCAAGGTGGAGGCGTTGGAGCTCAGCCTCACCCGGAAGGACGGGGCGGGGGAATTGCTGGCCCGGGGTACTCGCGGAGTCAGAGGAACCGTTGCCTCGATCATCGACATTTCGGGGGACGCCGAGGATGCCATCGCGGCCGCCCTGGGACCCCTCGCGGACGCCCTTGCCGTCGAATCCGTCGAGGACGCCGTCGACGCCATCCGCTGGCTCCGGGACGAGGACGCCGGCCGGGCCCGCTTCGTCGTCGCCGATCCGGGCGCCGTGGTCGACGATCCCGATCTGGACCTTCCCGGCGACGCGGCCTGGGCCTCGAGTCTGGTCACCGGGCCGGAGGGCATCGTCGACACCGTCCGGGCGCATCTTTCCGGGATCGCGGTCGTGGACGACCTCGCGTCGGCTCGGGCGCTCGTCGCCGCGCACCCGGGTGTCGTGGCCGTGACCCGTGGGGGCGACATCCTGGGTCGCCGGAGCGCATTCGGCGGGGCGGGGGACGCCCCGAGCGTCCTCCACATGCAGGCCGCCCTCGACGAGGCGACGGCCAAGCGCGACGCGGCGGCCCACACGGTCGAGGAGGCGACGTTCGAGGCGAAGACCGCGGAGGAGCGGGAGGCGGCTGCGAGGACCAAGCATGAGGCGACGCTGGCCCGGCTGCACGAATCGGACGCGAGATTGGCGGCGGTCGCGGAGCAGTTGGGGCAGTTGGGGGCGGCCATTCGGGCGTCCAGGGGGGAGGCGGATCGGATCCGGGAGTTGCTGGAGGAGGCTCGGGAGAGGATCGCGGGCGAGCAGCGGGAGTTGCTGGATCTGAGCGAGAGGCTCGCGGCGGCCCAGGCGGAGCCGGAGCAGACCGAGGCGGACACGCGGGAGGCGCAGGCCAAGCGTGACGGGGACGCGGAGGCGGCGAACCAGGCCCGGGTGATGGAGACGGAGGCACGGCTGGCGCTTCGTACGGCGGAGGAACGGGCGCGGGCGGCGGAAGCGCGGGTGGACAGCCTGGCGTTCGCGGCGGACGCGGAGCGGGACGCCCGGGCCCGGGTGGAGGAGGCCGCGGCCAAGCGGGAGCGGCAGTCGAGGGCGGCGCGAGAGGTTCTGGCCGCGACCCGGATCATGCTGGAGTCCATCGACGGTTCGGTCCAGGGGGCGGACGACCGGCGCGCGGCCGTGGAGCAGAAGCGTACGGAGCGGGTGGCGACGCTCGCCCAGGTGCGAAGCCGAGTAGAGGAGCTCGCCGGGGAGTACGCCCGACTGACGGACGACGCCCACCGGGACGAGGTGTCGCGGGCCCAGCAGAAGGTTCGGCTCGAGCAGTTCGAGCAGCGGGCCGTGGACGATCTCGGCATGGATCCGGCGACGCTCGTCGAGGAATACGGCCCCCACCTGCCCGTGCCCTCCGGGGTGAACGAGGCCGGCGAGGCGCTGACGGAGCCCTACGACCGCGAGGGTCAGGAGAAGCGGCTCCGGCGGGCGGAGCGGGCGTTGATCCAGCTGGGCCGGGTCAATCCCTTGGCCCTGGAAGAGTTCACGGCCCTGGAGGAGCGGCACAAGTTCCTCGCCGACCAGGTGGCGGACATCAAGAAGTCTCGAACCGACCTCCTGCATATCGTCGAGGACATCGACGAGAGGGTCGAGCGGATCTTCGCCGACGCCTTCCGCGACACGGCGGCGGCCTTCGACGACGTTTTCCCCCGGTTGTTCCCCGGCGGTGAGGGGAGGCTGGTGCTCACCGAGCCGAAGGACATGCTCAACACCGGGGTCGACATCGAAGCGAAGCCCGCGGGCAAGAAGGTCAAGCGGCTATCGTTGCTCAGCGGCGGGGAGCGGGCGCTGACCGCGATAGCGCTGCTGATTTCGATCTTCAAGGCCCGGCCCAGCCCGTTCTACATCATGGACGAGGTGGAGGCGTCGCTCGACGACGTCAACCTCGGGCGGCTGCTCGGGATCCTCCACGAACTCCAGCAGGATTCCCAACTCATCATCGTCACCCACCAGAAGCGGACGATGGAGATCGCGGATGCCCTTTACGGCGCCACGATGCGGGACGACGGCGTGACGACGATCGTCAGCCAAAGGCTCAAGGAGGCGGTGGCGTAGGGGTTACGCGGTGGCGTAATTACGCCGCAAGGTCGTAGCGTTGTCGTCCGCCGATGCGAGGGGTGCGGGTTGGATCCACCGAGCGTGGGGGGATGAAGTGCACCACGTTGTTTCGAGTCTCGATATCCCAGCCGTCCCGATGGATCCGATGGTGACATCGCGCGCAGATCAGCACGGCGTTCGCCAGATCGGTCGGCCCCGCGTCTCGTTCCCACCAGCGAATGTGGTGGGCCTCGCACCAGGAGGGCGGCGCGTGGCACCAGGCGCACCCACCGTCGCGCTCCACGAGTGCCAGGCGTTGGGCCGGCGTGAATAGGCGGCGGGATCGGCCCCAGTCGAGAACCTCGGACGGTCCCCCCAGAACCGCTGGAACGATTTCGGCATCGGCGGCGGCGCTACGCAGCGCCCCCGCGGTTACGGGCTGTGCCGTGCCGTCGATCTCGCCTAAACCCAGCCCGGACTCGAGATCGGCGCGGGTCATGCGGACGACGACCGTGGTCTTCACCCCGCTGGTGGCCTGAGTGCAGTCGAGCGCATGCCGACAGAGGTCGGTGAGTATGTCGGCGCGCATCTGCCACGCGGTCCTGGGGTCGGAGTCCGGGTTGTCTCGCCGGGCCTGCATGGCCGATCGCACTCCCGCGTCGAGCACCGCACGCACCGGCGAGGCCGCGAGGGGGGTCAGCCGCGCCGTGAGGGTGACCATGCCATCGGCGTCGTCCCTGACGGTGAGCGATCGAGCCTCGTGCTGGCGTTCCTCTCGTTCCGCCCATGCTCCCGGATCCGCGAACGCCTGAGCCTGCCACACGAGTGCGCGGATTCGGTGGAGGGGTAGCCCCGAGGCCTTGGTCAGGGCCTTCGAGAACAGGGCGCGGGTTCGCTCGGAATCGAGAGAGGTCTCCGTGTCGGAACGGGCCGCTCTATCGGATGGAAGCATCCCATCGGATGGACGTGTCCCGTCAAACGGAGGCGGCCCCTTCATCAACGCGGCGACTGCACTGGTGAACAACGCCGCCGCGTCGACGCCGATCCGTCCCTCTCGCACCGCCTCTGCGAGATCGGAACGGAACCGCGCCATCGGCGTCGGCTCGGGTACGGGTGAACCTTCAGCGGCAGCCTCGGGGTCGGTGAGTGATTCCGCGTCGGCGAGGAGACCTCCCGTGGTCATGAGCCTCTTGGCCTCCGCGAGGCTGCCGCCCGTCGTCTGGGCCACCAGTTCCCCAGCGGAGCGAAAGCCGTGACGCGTGGCGAGGCCGGCCCCGGGCTCGGCCGCCTCGGAGCGTCGGCGAATCTCGGCCGAGACCACCGCCATCAGCACATCGGCGTCGCGCCGCAACCGGGCCACGTGACCCGAGAGTTCGAGCAGTGCCGGCCCCGGGAGCCCCGTGATGTCGGTCCCCTCCCGCGCGCACACGGCCGCCACGGCCAGGCGCAGAGAGTCGGTCCGGAAGGTCATGACATCATTCCATCATCGCCCTCTGACACGCTTGTCCGGATTGCCCGAATTTGTGGAGTGGGGTCCTGTTCACACATCCTGGGGACATCGGACCGGTTCCGAGGAGGACCTCTTGTCGGTGGCCCTAAAGAGTCCGTGGCGCAGAGGGGTGCGGGGTTTACCGTGGCGTATAAAGCTTCCAGCGAATACGGATATTCGACGCGGTACTCCCGTATAGGGCATTCTGGATTTCTGTTTGCACGAGTTGCACGCTAGTGCTGGTTGCCACTAGGTTGCGAGTGACCTGGCTCACAGTCGACCGGGTTCCCGGGAAACCGGGTCGTCCGTCGACGGGGTTGATCATGGTCGTACATAGGTGCGGTGTGCGTTCGAGTGCGTGGCGCGTGGGCCGCTGGGGAGCAGGGGTCGGCCTGGCGGCGCTGATCGCGGCGATGGGGGTGGCGCCGGCGGCGGCGTTGGATAACCCGGCACCGGGGGATTCGTTTGCGGTAGATTCTCTCAGCAGTCCAGCAGACGAGTCCAGCACTCCTCCGTGTATGCCCGACGTGTCGGCGACGCCGACGTCCGCGACGTTGCCGGACGACCTGGTCGCCGAGGGCGCGCGTCAGGCGAAGTTGATGGCGCAGGCGACGGGGAACGCCGTCGAGGACGTGTCGAAGCGGTCGGAGTACGAGTCAGTCTACGCCATGCCAGACGGACAGTGGATGTCGGTGATGCACTCGGCTCCCCAGTGGATTCAGACCGGGGGGAACGGTAAGCAGGCGGAGGATTGGGTCGAGGCGGATCGGATCCTGGAGTGGCGGGACGACGGCACGGTCGCCCCCCGCGCCCACGTCAATGGGCTCGTGCTGTCGGGTGGGGGGCCGGCCTCCACCGTGCTGACGGCGACCGATACGGCGACCGGGGCGGTCGTCGAGGTGCTGTGGGACGGGTCGAGGCTTCCCAAGCCGAAGCTCGACGGGGGCAGGTCGACCTATATAAACGTGTATCCGGGGGTGGACCTCATCGTCGAGGTCCTGCCAACCGGGTTCGAGACGTATTTCGTCGTCAAGACCAAGGCGGCTTCACACGCGGCCCCCGACCTGGAGTTGAACATGCGGGTCGAGGGCGCGGAGATCGTCGAGGACGGGCTGGGCGGCTTCGACGCGATCGGCCCGGACGGCGTGGTGATCCTGCATTCCCCGGGCGCGGCGGCGTGGGATGCGAACACGGACAAGGCGCGGACGATGCCGGTGATGGAGGGGTGGCAGGAGGGCCCCCGGGATCCGGGCGCCCACCTGGACGGGTTGCCGATCCCGGGGCATCAGGTCCAGGAGATCGTGAACCAGGCTGCGGATTCCGGCCTCGTTCCGGTGGTCGAGTCCCCGGAGGTCGACGGGGATCGGGTCCGGGTCGGCCTGGGCCTGCCGGACGAATGGGTGGAGTCGCCGTCGACGGTGTTCCCGGTGGTCATCGATCCGTCGGCCAGCCTGTCGACCCCCTATTGGGATACCTACGTCAAGTCGACATCGAGCAGCGATTTCTCGCTGTCATCGGAGTTGCTGGTCGGCTACGAAGGGGCGGCCATCTTCCGGACCCTCATCACGTGGAATGTGTCGACGATGAAGGGCAGGGACGTCACGTGGGCGGGCATGTATCTGTACAACCATCATTCGTGGTCGTGCAATCCGCGCGAATGGAGGTCATACGACATCGGGGGGGAGGTCGTGGCACAGGTACGGAACTGGGGCACGCAGCCGTGGAGCGCGTCGTATGGGCCGTACGTGTCGGCGACGACGGTGACGACGGGGTACGAAAACGGCGGATGCTACAACGCGTGGATCGGGATCAACATCACGGACTCGGCGATTCGGTGGTCGGATTTTCCGTCGGGGAGCAACCTGGCGACCGTGGCGGTACGGGCAGCCAACGAGGGTGATGTCTACTCCTGGAAGCGGTTCTATTCGTCGAACACGAGCTACGACCCGTATGTGTCGTATACCTACAACACGATTCCCGCGACGCCGACGTCGGTGTCGATCGACGGGACGGCCCTGACGGCCGACCTCACGTTGACGGCGAACCAGGTCGCCGACGGGGTCACGGTGTCGGCGCCGGTGTCGGATCCCGACGACGACCCCGTCCGGGCGCTGTTCACGGTCAAGCAGGACGGGATCGTGATCGTCGACAGTCTGCCGGGGTCTGTTGTGGATAGCGGTTCGGGGACGTCGTCGGTGATCTTGCCGTACGTCTTGGCCTCCGGAGTGGAGTACACGATCGAGGTTCGGGCGACGGACGACCGGCTGGTCACGGACGCCTACGGTCCGGAGTACTGGTTCACCGGCCCGGCGACCGCCCCCAGGGAGTTGTCCCCCGAGGACGACGCCAATGTGGACGTGTATGAGGAGGAGACGTCATGACGAGGGTGTCGAATTCGCAATCGCATCGGTGGGGCCTGTCATGGCTTAGGGCCATCGTCACGGCGGTGTGTGTCGTGGCCCTGGGCGTGTCGTCGGGGGTCGCGTCGGCGGTCGTCCCCTCGCTGTCTCCTTCAGCATCCCCCTCTCCCTCGGTGTCTCCCAGCCCGGAGCCGAGCCCATCGGCCAGCCCCGAGCCGAGCCCGGAGCCGAGCCCCTCCGCCAGCCCGGAGCCAAGCCCCTCCCCGTCTACGGACGGACTGGTCACCACCGACGGGAACGATCTGCTCGAGCAGACTCCGGTCA
>CAYTLH010000227.1:0-7509 GCA_964438525.1 uncultured Demequinaceae bacterium
GCCTCGGTGCCGTTCCGGGATTCTTGTGGATGTCCTTCGCGGCGTCGGGGGGCGGGGCCGGGGGTCGCCCCCGCACCACAACCCTACGTGAGGCTCACGTGGTCAGGCCTCACGTTACCCGCTAGTACTCGCGGCTCGGCAGCGCCTCCTGGGCGGCCTCGGGCGAGTCGAAGGTGCCCGAAGGCACGATGATGTACGAGTCAACCGTGCCGCCGGCGAGGACAGTCTCCACGACGTCGAGCAGGGTGTCGCCGAACAGCGGGTTGTACTCAGCGACGAAGCTGAGCTGACCCTCGGCGAGCGCCTCCATCGCACCGATGGTGCCGTCGATGGTGGCGATCTTCACGTCAACTCCAGGAACCAGTCCGGCTTCCTCGACGGCGAGAGCGGCACCAAGGCCCATCTCGTCGTTCTGGGCGAATACCAACTGGATGTCGTTGTCGTTCGACTTCAGGACGGTTTCGAAGACGGACTTGCCCTCTTCTGCCGACCAGTTGGCCGTCTGCGCGCCGATGCGAACCAAGTTCTGGTTGTCACCGGTCACGTCGTCCCAACCGTCGTTGCGCTCGTTGACCACACCGACACCGATGGGACCCTCGAGAACGTAGTAGTTGAGAGCCTCACCGGCGGCTTCCGCCTCGTCGACGGCCCACTGGCCGACCGACTGCGCCACGACAAAGTTGTCGGGAGCGATACGAGTCACGTACAGGCTCGTGTCGTCGGGCTCGATGCCTCGGTCGACCAGGATGACCGGAATCTCAGCCTCCTGAGCACGCTCGAGAGAGGCTTCCCAACCAGAGGCTTCGGTCGCGGACAAAAGAATGATGTCCACGCCCTCGTCGACAAACGCCGTGAAGGCGTCGATCTGGGACTTCTGATCAAGGTTGGCCGCGGGGGCGTACTTCAGATCGAATCCCGCCTCCTCGGTGAAAGTGTCTTGGACGTTCGCCTCGTTGGCGGCACGCCAAGCGCCTTCGGGCCCAACTGCGACGAACCCGACGGTGATCAGGTCGTCGCCACCGTTGCTGGCATCCTCGTCGCCGCCAGAACAACCCGTGAGAGCGAGCGCTCCGACTGCGACTGTTGCGAATGCCGTAGCAATTCGCTTTCCAATCTTCATTGATTTCCTCCTCGGAATCCCGGAGTCCTACCCGGTGCGGGGGTGCCCATGATGGACACTGTATCGGTTCCCCGCTCTGGATGTTAACGGTCACATTCTGGGTCCGCAAGACCCAAACCTCCGACTTTGGTTACGAAATGATAACGGTCACATTTTGCTGGGTCTCGAGCGCCCCGTTTCCGATGGGGCGTTCTAGAGGCCCGTCGGCGTCTATCGAAGGTCCGATCCTGGCGGCGCCGTGGACTCCCGGATCACGAGTTCGGGCAGAATCAGGGATCTCCTAGGTACGTCTTTTCCCTCGAGTTCCCCAAGGAGATTCTCGATCGCCTGCTTGCCCAGGGCATGGAAGTCCTGGCGGACCGTCGTCAGCGGGGGGGCGAAGTGCCTGGCCTCGGGCAGGTCGTCGAACCCGACAACGCTCACGTCCCCGGGAACCCGGATGCCACGCTCCCGGAAACCGTGCATGAGGCCGAGCGCCATCTGGTCGTTGGCCGAGAAGATTGCCGTGAAAGCCCGATCGTCGGGCAGTCCCATGGCGAAGTCGTATCCGCCGTCCGACGTCCAGTCACCCTCCACCATCGGCATCTCGCCGATCCCTGCGGAGGCGAGGGCTTTCTGCCATCCGTCGGAACGTCCGCGGGCATCGAACCAGTCGTGGGGACCCGCCAGGTGCAGGATTTTCCGGTGACCCAGGCCGATGAGGTGTTCCATGGCGAGGGTCGCCCCGGCCCGCTGATCGACGGATGCCGTGAGGAAGCGCTCGTCCGTCTCGGCCTTGATGACGAGGGTGGGAACGTTGTGGTCGTGCTCGCGGAGCAGGTCGACGGAACTCGCCCGCGGCGCCACGATGCACAGAGCGTCGATTCCCTGGGACATGAGGTGCTCCACCGCGTCGTGGGCGCTGATGGCCCGCTCCTCGGAAACGGTGACCGAGCTGACCGAGTACCCCGCCTCCCGGGCCACGTCCTCGACCCCGCGCAACGTGCTGTTCGGGCCGTACAGCATCGCGCTGTCGACCAGCACCCCGATCCTCTTCGATCGACGGCTCGCGAGGGCCCGCGCGGCGCTGTTGGGCCGGTAATTGAGGGATTCGATGGCTTTAAGGACCCGCTCGCGGGTCGCCGGCTTGATGCTCGGATGATCGTTGATCACCCGCGACACCGTCTGGTGAGAGACGCCCGCAAGCTCGGCGACCTGCCGCATGCTTGGCCGATCTCCGGGTGGCGGCGCCATTAAAAACTCCTCCGCTTCGTTCGTCGTTGAGGTGAGCGGTAACAATACTATGACCCCTCGCCCGGTTCCGGACACGCTCGCCGCGCCGGGGTCCGATATCTCTCCTCGCGCGTTCGGCAAAGCAGCCTTCGACGGTCTTGCCTTGGCCGAAGCCTTCGCCGAAGAAGAACTGGTCCATACGGCAGGTCGCACCGTTGCGATAGAACCCGAACCCCAGCAGGCCGGCAGCGACAGCGCGCCAGTGAGCCCGACGGCTCCCGCCCATGCCTAAGGGAGCCCCACTCCTAAGGCCGGGACCACCCGTCGACCCACGGCTCCAGGCGGGACCAGATCTCGTGGAACGATCGCACAGACGCCAACGTGTCCAGGCTCGACGGGGGCTCTTCGCCCTGAGCGACCGCCTCGAGCGCTGACGGCAGCTCCGCGTCGAAAGCCACCTCGCCCACGAGCTCGAGGCCCAAATCTCGGCCCGCAGCCCTGATCCGTTCCGCTCCGGTCGCCGACAGATCGGCCTTGTTCAGCACGACCTTGACCGGAACCTGAAGCTGATCCGCGAGCCCGACGAGTCGCCTGAGGTCGTGCTCACCCGAGAGGGTCGGCTCCGTCACGGCCAGCACCCCGTCGGCGCCGGTGACCGATGCGATGGCCGGACACCCGACGCCCGGTGGGCCATCGACAACGATGAGTTCGGTGTCACGCTCGTTCGCGATCTCGTCGGCGCGTTCCCGGACGCCGGTGACGAGTTTGCCCGAGAGAACCTCCCCCGGCTGCAACCGACCGAACACTATCGGCCCGGCCGGACCCTCCCCGACCAGGATCTCTCCCGCCTGGTGCGGGACGAAGTCGATCGCATCATAGTTGCACACCCGCGCGCACGCCCCACAGCTCTCGCACATCCAAGGATCGATGATGGCGAGACCCTCGTCCGACAGGGACAACGCTCCGAAGCGGCATCGGTCGAGGCACACTCCGCACCCCCTGCAGGCGTCTTCATCGACGACGGCTTCCGGATTCCCCGCGAACGGCGAACGTGAGAGCACGTCCGCCCGAAGGGCGAGGGGAAGGTTGGAGGCCTCGACGTCGCAGTCCGCGATGACCAGTCGGCGACTACGGGCTACGAGGCGAACCAATACGGCTGACAGGGTCGTCTTCCCGGTTCCGCCCTTGCCCGAGGCCACCACGAGCGTGCTCATGCCGAGACCTCCAGGCCGATCGACGCCAACTGCTCACGTAGGGACCCCCACAGGTCTGAAAACCACTGATTGCCACAACGATGCCCGTCGACCAGGAGCCCTCCGTCCGCATAACAGGCCGCGAGGTCTCGGTCGAAGGGGAACCTGGCCAGGACCGGGATCCCCTCCGATCGGCAGTAGCCGGCGATGTCGACCTCCCCGGTCCCAACCCGGTTGAGGACGACGGCGGTGGGCAGGCCCAACGCCTGGGCGAGCTCAACCATCAGCGTCAGATCATGCAGGCCGAACGAGGTCGGCTCGGTGACCAGCAGCAGGAAGTCGGCGCCGTGGAGGGTCGCGACGGCCGAGCAGGCCACCCCGGGCGGCGCATCGAGGATCACCACGTCGGCATCCTCGGCGTCCGCCCGCTTCCGGGTGGCCTCGATGACAGTCGGTGCCTTCATCTGACCGACGTCGAGCTGCCCCGTCACCAGCCCCAGGCCTTCCCGGGCCTCGCCTGCCCCCGTCTGTCCGACCCGGACCCGACGTTCATGAAGGACCTTGGGCGGGCACGCGTCGACGCATGCGCCGCAACTGTGACACAGGTCGGGAAACACGACCGGAGCCCCCCTGAGTATGCGGATCGCCCCGAAACGACAGGCGTCACGGCACGCCGTGCATCCCTCGGGACAGCTGCCGGCGCGCACCTCGGGGATCGGCACCTCGACGGGCTCGAAATCGAGGTCAGCGTCGAAGAACAGATGGTCGTTGGGCGCCTCCACGTCGCAGTCCGCCAACGTCACACGTACCCCGGTGCGAGCGACGAACACGGCCAGGTTGGTGGCCACGAGAGTCTTTCCCGTCCCTCCCTTGCCCGAAGCGACCGCAATCGTGGTCGTCTTCATCCCTACCGCCTCATCCGAGGTCGAGGCGGGGCAGTTCTCCCCGGCTCAACGCGGCGACCGCCTCACCGACGGTCAAGCCCGCGGCCGTGTACACCGGTATGGCTGCGCGCCGGAAAGCGTCGGCCGCCTTGGGACCCACCTTCGTCACGATCGCGGCTTCCGCCCCGTGCTCGGAGAGCAGCTCGACCGCTCCGATTCCGGCCCCCTCCGCCCCGCTCCGGTTCTCGTCATTGGAGATGACGACCGCGGTCATGGTTGTCGGGTCGACCAACTGAAAACACCCCGCGCGTCCGAAACGCTCGTGAACCCTGTCCGACAGGGCCGGCCCCTCGGCACACACGGCGACGGACGAATACGAGGAAGGCGCCTCTCCGGCGGGCGAAGACGGAGGAGGCTTCTGGCCGACGGTGTCCCCCGCCGTCATGCTTGGGGTTCCGCGACTTTGGTTCCCTCGACGACAACCGTGGCCTCGACCACGTCCGCCCCGACGGCGGCAGTCCGCCGTCCCCCGATAGCCGCACTCGTGGCTGTCCTCGTTGACGCATCGTTCGTCCCTGGGCTCGGCCCCGTCATTTCGGTTCATCGCCGCTCTCCTCGCTCGTCGTCGTATCGCTTCTCGTCGTGGTCCCCGGGCCTGCCTGCGCGAACGGTGAACCCTCTGGCTTGTCCAATCGGTCGATCACCCTCTGGATCCCATCGAGCGCCGTTCGCCAGGCGACGAGCCTCTCCGCCCAGGCGCCCAACGCCTCGCGTCCGTCGTCGGTGATCCGGTAGATCCTTCGTTGCGGCCCATGCTCGCCTTCCGTCCAGGTCGAAACCACGAACCCGTCGTCCTCCATTCGACGAAGCGCGCGGTACAAACCACCGGGGTCGACGACCAGGAAACCGCCGGTCAGTTCCTCGACCTCCGCCCGCAGGTCGTAGCCGTGCGACGTCGCGGTCGCGAGGGTGGCGAGAACCGCCGGTTCGAGCAAGCTTCCCCTCCCGACGCCGCCGCCTCCTCCACGACCTCCCATACGGCCCCTGCCGCCTCGACCTCGCCCGTACGGCACGCGATCCTCCACATCTAGATGTTTATAACATCTTGTCACACTTTGAGGCACGACGACAGGGACCTTCGACCCTGCTCCCGACTCACGGTGGGAGGATCATCGATCGGGTGCGGACCTACCTCGATTGCTACGCGTGCTTCGTCCGTCAGGCCCTGAGCGCCGCCCGTATGGTCACCGACGACGAGGCCGAACAGCAGGCCGTCGTGACCGAGACTCTGGCACTTCTGCAGCACATCCCCCCCGGAACCACGCCGCCCGAGATTGCCCTCGAGGTTCACCGCCTCGTGCGAGAACGGCTGGGCGACGGCGACCCATACGCGGCGGTCAAGGCGGAAGGCACACGCGCGGCCCTGGAGCTCTACCCGCGGCTCAAGGTTCTCGTCGCGGAGAGCGAAGACCCCCTGGGCGCGGCCGTGCGGGTCAGCATCGCCGGCAACATCGTCGACTACGGCGTCAGCGACGACGTGCCAGACCTGTGGGCGACGGTCGAGCGAGTCATGACGGCCCCGTTCGCGATTGACGACCTCGACGCCCTCCGCTCGGAACTCGACGCCGCCGACCGGATCCTCTACCTGGCCGACAACGCGGGCGAGACCGTATTCGACCGGGTGCTCATCGAGGAACTCACACCCCCGGTGCTATACGCGGTCAAGGGCGGCCCCGTGCTCAACGACGCGACCCGTCAGGACGCGCTCGCCGCAGGCCTCGACACGTGCGCGACCATCGTCGAGAACGGTTCCCGCGCCCCCGGCACCATCCTCGACCTCTGCTCACCGAAGTTCCGCGACGCCTTCGACAGCGCCCCGCTCGTCATCGCCAAGGGACAAGCCAACTACGAGACGCTGAGCGATGCTGGGCCACGCGTTTTCTGCCTCCTCCAGGCCAAATGCCCGGTCATCGCGGACGACATGCCCGCACCCGTCGGCGGCGCGGTCGTCAGACAAAGCGTGGAACGCCCCAACCCGTGACCCGCCCGTCGTCGGTCACCCGACGAGATCTCTTACGATGACCGCCGCGAGCACCCACAGCAACACACCGATGCCGCGCTTGAGGTGATCGGCCGAGATCCGAGATTGCATGACGCGCGAACCCGCGAACGATCCGGTGGCCGCGAGCACCGCCATGACGCCGACGAACCCCGGGTCGAGCCCCCCGAGAGCGACATGGCCGAAAAACCCGGACAGCGACGAGAACACGACCGCCAGGGACGTCGTCCCCACGGCGTCCTTGGGCGCCAACCCCATCCACATCAGGCCCGGCAGAATTACGTTCCCGCCGCCGACCCCGAGCAGCCCTCCGAAAAAGCCGGCCGTCCCCCCGACCCCCACCCCAACGGCGGCCTCGGCCGAAACCGACCGCTCCACAGACGCGACCCGCGGCCGATACACGAGCATCATGGCGCCGGCGAATACCAGGAACCCGGAGAAAAAAGCCAAAAGTATCCGGTGGTCGACATGTGTGCTCGTCATCGCACCGATGGGCGCGAGCACGACGGCGGTGACGAGGACAGGAATCCCCACACGCCACCGGACGAACCCGGCCCGCGTGTAGGACGTCGACGCGGCGCTGAGGCTCACCGCGTTCAACAGGAGCGCCGTCGATGTCGCCTCCCCGAGGGGCACCCCGAGGAAGTAGAAGAGGGGCACGAAGATGAAGGCGGCGCCCAGGCCGGCCATCGCCATGATCCCCGAACCGACCAGGACCACCACCCCGCCCACCAGGTACAGGGTCACCGCTTCGTCTCCTCTGGTAAATCCGCCGTATCGGTGGGCGCGACGCGGGTCAGGTTATCGAGGCCTCGTAGATACTTCCGATCGCCGCGTCGAGCGCGGCGTCGAACTCTGCCTCGCTCTGCTGGGCGGACAGGCCGCCGGTGAGGGCCCGAGAGAAGCTCGCGACCACGCCGTGATTCCTGGCCAGGCGCGCGTTCGCCTCCTCGAGGGAATAACCACCGGACAGCGCGACGACACGCAGCACCCGCGGGTGCGCCACAAGGCCGCTGTACAGGTCGTCCTCGTCGGGCAGCG
>CAYTLH010000228.1:0-3474 GCA_964438525.1 uncultured Demequinaceae bacterium
AGGGAGGCGGCTCCATCGGAGAGTTTCACGGGTTCCATCCTGACAGAGACCGCAACCCCTCGCGAGTCGCATGTGGTGAATCCGCCAAGGTCTGTGCTCCGCCGCTTTCCCAGGTTTTCCCGGGACGGAGACGTCCGTTTGACCGTAAAGTGGCGGGTATGGATGCCCAGGTCAAACGTCCGATCCCCCTCTTTTGGTTCGCCATAGCGATCCTCATCGTCCAAAGCGTCATCGTGTACGCGGGCCACGCCGCTGACAACGACGACGGCACCAACGTCAACGCCCCCGCGTGGGGCACGCCGCTCCTCGTCGGCGTAGGGGTCTTCGTCCTCGCGTTGTGCTTCCTCCTCGTCTGGAAGTGGAAGCTCTACCTGGCCGCGACCCTTCTGTTCTTCGGGGCTCTCGGGGCCTACCTCGGACCCATCGGATGGCTGTTCAGCGCCGTCCTCGTCGTCACCGGGGTGGTCCTTTCCCTCGCCTCCTCCAGCCCGGTGAGGAAGGTCGAACTCCGGCACGTCTCCTGGGCCCCCGACTCCGAAGGCGGCGCGCCTATGGGTCCCATAGCCGCCCTCGTCGGGATGGCCATCCTCGTCATCGGTGTCGAGCTTCTCGCCGCCTTCCTCTCGACGGACGGGTTGAGGTTCGGGACCGAAACGGACGGCGTTGACAGTTCATTCAACGCGAAGCTGGCTTATGTCTGCGCGGGACTTCTCGTCGTCATCGCCGGGATCTACGCCGCGGGCTTCCGGGCCTGGCTCTCGGGGGTGTGCCTGCTCATCGCCGCCATCGGCGTCGCCCTCGGCTACTTCCTTCTCGTCCCGACGGCGGCCTTCGCCCTCGCCGCCATCGCCGTGTCCTTCGTCGAGCCCAAGAAGATCGACCACGTCACCGGGCAGGAGATCGTCGTCTACGAGTAACCCGAGGCCTAGGGGCAAATCGCCGGCGCCACCCAACGATCGGCGTAGATCGCTCGTCTGAAGGATCAGGAGGTGTTCACGATGCGCGCCCTATCCCTCCGTACTTTGTCCCGGGGAAACCTCGCGGTCCTTCTTCTCGTCTTCGCCCTCGTCGGGTGTTCGAGTGGCGAACCCGATCCCTCGTCCAGCCCGGCCGACTCGACCAATCCCCTCGGCTACGTCGACCCGATCGTCGTTCGTCCGGCGGCCGGCTCCCCCAACGTTCCGGCCCTGACGGAAGGCCTCAACGACGTCGGCTACGACCTCTTCCACTACCTCGCCGATGGGGACGGCGACATCGTCCTCTCCCCCCTGTCGATCGGCCTGGCGTTCGGGATGCTCGACCTCGGGGCGACGGGCACGGTGGCCCAAGCCCTCGACGATCTCTTCGGCTACCCCGTCGAGGGAGACGCCCGCTACTCGGCCTTCAACACCCTCGAACAGGGGGTCGTGAGCGAACCCGGCCCGGTTTCCAACGATCCCGAGGACGGCTACCCGGAGGTCCCCATCGTCCGCGTCGGGAACCGGATGTTCCGGGACGCCGCCTTCGAGGCCTATCCGGAATACGCCGAGGGCCTCGCCCGCTGGTTCGGAGCCGGGGTCGAACCCCTCCAGATCGCCGGGGATCCCGAGGCGGCCCGGCTGTACATCAACGGGTGGGTCGACGAGAAGACCATGGGGCTCATCCCCGAGCTCATACCCCAAGGCCTCATCAACGCGGACACGGTCATGGTCCTCGTCAACACCCTCTACCTCAAAGCCCAGTGGGCCGAGCAGTTCGACGAGGCGGCCACGGAGGACGCGGACTTCACCCTGCTCGACGGCACGACGGTCATGGTGCCCCTCATGCACACCCTCCTCGACACCCGGGCCTACGTCGGCGACGAGTTCGCGGCGGTCGAGATCCCGTACTCCTACACCGGAGACCTCAGCATGCTGGTGATCCTGCCCGACGAGGGTGCGTACGCCGACATCGAGTCCCGTCTCGGGACGGAGTTCGTGGCCTCGGCCGACGCCCTCCTGGACGTCACTCCCGTCGACCTGCATCTGCCCCGGTTCGAAAGCTCGTCGGACATCAACCTCCGGCAGGCATTCGAGGAGGGTCTCGGCGTGACGGGACTCTTCTACGTCCCCGAGTTGCTGGGCATCGGCGAGGGAATCTTCGTGACCGACGCGGTGCACTCCGCGACAATCGTCGTGAATGAAGAGGGAACGGAGGCGGCGGCCGCGACGGCCATCATGGCGGGGAAGGGGGCCCCCAACATGGACGAGATCGTCGAGATCCGTGTGGACCGCCCGTTCCTGTACCTCATCCGGGACGGCAGCACGGGTGCGGTGCTCTTCGTCGGGCGGGTCCTCGACCCCAGCACGTAACGCACTCGCACGGCCTCGCCCCTACAGTGGGTGCCATGGAAGCGGTCGCCTGGAGTGTCGCCGGGATGGCCCTCGTACTCGCCGGGTTCTTCTGGTGGCGGGTGAGACGTGCCTGCGAGAGGGAGCGGGCGGCGCTCGACCGAGACCAGGCCGAGGCGGCGGCCGCCCGGGCCCTCGCGGTCAGCGACGAGCGCGCCCGGATCGCCCGCGAGATGCACGACGTCGTCGCCCACACCCTCTCCATCGTCGTCGCCCAGGCGGACGGCGGCCGATTCGCCGCCTCCAAGGACCCGGCCAAGGCCGCCCGCGCCCTCGAAACCATCGCCGACGTCTCCCGGGCCGCCCTCACCGAGATGAGAGGCCTCCTCGGCGTCCTCCGCGAATCGGACGGCGACGCCGACCTCGGGCCACAACCAACCCTCGCGGACATCCCCACACTCGTCTCGTCCGTCAGGGACGGGGGACTCGAGGTGTCGTATGTGACCACGGGGACGCCACGCCCCCTGCCGATCGGGGCGGGCCTCACCGCCTATCGCATCGTCCAGGAGGCCCTGACGAACGTCCTCAAGCACGCCGGCCCGAAGGCGACGGCCTACGTCCAGCTGAGATGGTCGCCGTCCACCCTCGACGTGGCCATAAGCGACGACGGCCGGGGGGCCGCCGCCCGCGCGACGGGGGGCACGGGCATCGAGGGGATGCGGGAGCGGGTGACGATCTTCGGGGGCACGCTGAAGGCCGGGCCCAAACGGGGCGGGGGATACATGGTGAAGGCTCACCTCCCGCTGGGGTCCGCGAAGGAGGAGGCATGACGATCCGCATCGCGCTCGTGGACGACCAGCAACTGGTCCGGTCGGGCTTCAGGATGCTCCTGGAATCCCAAGACGACCTCGAGGTCGTGGCGGAGGCCGGCTCGGGCGAGGAGGCGATCGTCGCCCTCGAGTCCACACCCGCCGACGTCGTCCTCATGGACGTGAGGATGCCCGGTATGGACGGGCTGGCCGCCACCGCGGCTCTCGCCGCCTCGACGGAGGCCCGCATCATCATCCTGACGACCTTCGACCTCGACGAGTACGTGTTCGCCGCGCTCGAGGCCGGGGCGTCGGGATTCCTGCTCAAGGACGCCCGGCCCGCCGACCTGCTCGAC
>CAYTLH010000229.1:0-4880 GCA_964438525.1 uncultured Demequinaceae bacterium
GCCCACTCGATCGACGACCCGGCGTCGAAATGGGTCGTCGTCAACAAGACCCGCCCCCTGGACCCGATCAGGTACGCCCCGACCGATAAGAGCAATCTGTCCCCCATTCCGAACGGCTCGTACCAGTACCTGCGGACCGAGGCCGCCGATGCCCTCCGCGAACTGTATGCGGCGGCGAAGTCCGACGGGATATACATCAAGATCGCCACCGCCGAGAGGACCTATAGCGATCAGTGGGTGATCCATCGGAGGTGGGTGGAGAAAAACGGGTGGTGGTGGGCGGATCGCTCTTCGGCGCGGGCGGGCTACTCCGAGCACCAGACGGGGTGGGCGGTCGACATCTACAGTTCGGATGCGTGCCGACTGAAAAAGTGCTTCGGGCGATCGGCGGCCGGGACATGGGTGGCGGCGCACGCCTGGGAGCACGGGTTCATCATCCGATACCCCGACGACGCGGTGGACATCACGGGGTACATATGGGAGCCCTGGCACCTGCGATACGTCGGGATCGGGCTTTCCACCGAGATGCACGAGACGGGGGTCGAGACGCTAGAGGAGTTCTTCGGCCTGGGCCCGGCCCCGTCCTACACCTAGCGGCTCGGCTGTGACACCCTTGAGCCATGGCCGGCCTCACACTCGCCTCGACCCCGATCGGGGACGTCGGCGACGCGTCCCCGAGGTTGAGGGAGGCTCTGGCCACGGCCGACGTCGTCGCGGCGGAGGACACCAGGAGGCTCAAGGATCTGTGCCGGAGGCTCGGCGTGACGCCGCCCGGGGAGATCGTCTCCGTCCACGACCACAACGAGCGGGACCTTGCCGAGGGCCTCGCCGCCCGGGCGGCCGCGGAAACCGTTCTGGTCGTCTCGGACGCCGGAACCCCAGTCGTGTCGGATCCCGGATTCCGGCTCGTACGGGCCGCGGTCGAGGCCGGGGTCGAGGTCACGGTGATCCCGGGGCCGAGCGCCGTCCTCGCCGCCCTTGCCGTCTCGGGCCTGCCGAGCGACCGATTCTGCTTCGAGGGCTTCCCGGCGCGCCGGGCCGGCGGAAGGGCCGAGGCATTCCGAAGCTTGTCCCGGGAGCCTCGGACCATGGTGTTCTTCGAGTCTCCGCGGAGAGTCGCCTCGACCCTCGCGTCCATGGCGGAGGCCTTCGGCTCAGGTCGTCAGGCCGTCGTCGCCCGCGAACTGACCAAGACCCATGAGGAGGTTCGACGGGACAGCCTTTCCGCGCTTGCGGCCTGGGCGGACTCCACGGAGGTATTGGGGGAGGTGACGATCGTCGTCGGGGGAGCGGAGGACGGTCCGGTGGACTATGACGGCCTCGTCGCCGAGGCCGAGGCGAGGGTTCGGGACGGGGAAAGGCTGAAGGACGTCGTCGGAGAGGTCGCCCGCGCGTCCGGGGTCCGTTCGGCGGACCTCTACGGAGAAGTGCTCACCCGGCGTGCCGCGCCGCAGCCGTAGCCGCATCGATCCCCGGATCGCCATCGATAGGATGGGGCTATGGCGCGAATCCTCTCTGCGGTGGCCTGGCCGTACGCCAACGGGCCTCGCCACATCGGCCACGTCGCCGGTTTCGGCGTCCCCTCCGATGTGTTCAGCAGGTACATGCGCATGGCCGGGCACGACGTCCTCATGATCTCCGGGACCGACGAGCATGGAACCCCGATCCTCGTCCAGGCCGAGCAGGAGGGTGTCACCCCACAGGAGCTTGTGGACCGATACAACCGCGTCATCGTCGAGGACCTGGCAGCCCTTGGCCTCTCCTACGACCTTTTCACCAGGACGACGACCGGCAACCACAACCAGGTGGCCCAGAACCTTTTCAAGGCCGTCCACGCGAACGGCTACATGATCGCCAAGAAGACCCGGGGGGCCGTCAGCCCCTCGACCGGGCGGACCCTTCCGGACCGTTATATCGAGGGCACGTGTCCGATCTGCGGGTATGACGGCGCGCGCGGGGACCAGTGCGACAACTGTGGGAACCAACTGGACGCCGTCGACCTGGAGAATCCCCGGAGCCGCATCAACGGCGAGACCCCCAAGTTCGTCGAAACCGAGCACTTCTTCCTCGACCTGCCGGCCCTGTCCAAGAACTTGGCCGAGTGGCTCGAATCGCGGCAAGGGTGGCGCCCCAACGTCCTGAACTTCTCCCTCAACCTCCTCGACGACGTGAGGCCCCGGGCCATGACCCGGGACATCGACTGGGGGATCCCCGTGCCCCTCCCCGGCTGGGAGGACAACCCGAACAAGCGCCTGTACGTGTGGTTCGACGCCGTCATCGGGTACCTGTCCAGCTCGATCGAATGGGCCCGCCGTTCGGGGGACCCGGACGCCTGGCGGCTCTGGTGGAACGACCCCAAGGCCCTGTCGTACTACTTCATGGGCAAGGACAACATCACGTTCCACTCGCAGATCTGGCCGGCGGAGCTCATCGCGGCCAACGGCCGGGGAGATCGTGGCGGGGAGATGAGCGAGTTCGGCGACCTCCAACTCCCGACCGAGGTCGTCTCCAGCGAGTTCCTCACGATGGAGTCGTCCAAATTCTCCTCCTCCCGCGGGCACGTGATCTACGTCCGCGACATGCTTCAGCGCTACCAGCCGGATGCCCTCCGCTACTTCATCTCCGTCGCCGGTCCTGAGACGTCGGACTCGGACTTCACCTGGGTGGAGTTCAAGCGTCGGACGAACGACGAGTTGGTCGCCACGTGGGGGAACCTCGTCAACCGCACCGTGTCCCTCATCCATCGGAACCTCGGGGCCTTGCCGGGTCGGGACAACCTCAAGCCCATCGACCGGGCCGCCCTCGAGGCCTCCGAGTCGGCCTTCGACACGGTTGGGGGCCTGATCGCCCACCATCGCCAGCGGCAGGCGATTTCCGAGGCCATGAGGGTCGTGGCCGATGCCAACAAGTACCTCGCGGAGACCGCGCCATGGAAGGTCAAGAACGAGGACCCGGAGCGGATGACGACCATCCTCGGGGTGGCGGCCCAACTCGTGGCCGACGCCAACACCCTCCTTGCCCCCTTCCTCCCGCACGCCGCCCAGGAGGTCCACGAGGCGCTAGGCGGGACCGGGGTGTTCGCGCCCATGCCCGTCATCGAGGAGGTAGACGACCTCGATCTCCCGAAGCGCCGGTATCCGATCCTCACGGGTGATTACTCGTTTGTCGCGGGAACCTGGGGTCGGAAAGAGTTGCCGGAGGGCAGGAAGATCCCCGCGGCGTCCCCGGTCTTCGTCAAGCTCGACGACGACATCGTGGAGGCCGAGTTGGCGCGCATGGCCCGGGGGTAGGGCATGTCGCGTGCCGGCGAATATCCGGATCTGCCCGAACCGCTGCCTGCCCCCGTCGCGGACAACCATACCCACATCGATATCCCGGCCGGGGATGAGCCGAGGCCGGTGGGTCGCCTGATCTCGGACGCCGCCGCCGTCGGCGTGGACCGGATCGTGCAGATCGGATGCGACCTCGACTCCGCCCGATGGACGGTCGAGGCGATCGACGCCCACCCCGCCCTCCTCGGCGGGGTCGCCCTCCACCCGAACGACGCCGCCCGGCACGCGGACGGCACCCACGAGTCCGGGGTCGGGTATGACGAGGCGTTCGCCGAGATCGCCGACCTCGCCCGGGCTCCCCGGGTGCGGGTCATCGGAGAGACGGGGCTCGATCGATACCGCACGGGGCCGGAGGGGTGGGATGCCCAGGCCCGGTCGTTCCGGGACCATATTGCCCTCGCGAAGGAACTGGGCAAGGTGCTTCAGATCCACGACCGCGACGCCCACGCCGACATCATCGAGGTCCTCGCCCGCGACGGCGCCCCAGACCGAACGGTCTTCCACTGTTTCTCGGGGGACGCCGCCCTCGCCCGCTTGTGCGTCGACCGGGGATGGTACGTCTCCTTCGCCGGCAACGTCACCTTCAAGAACGCGGGCGAACTCCGAACGGCGCTCTCCGTTGTCCCGCTCGGCCGCCTCCTAGTGGAGACGGACGCCCCCTACCTCACCCCCCATCCCCACCGAGGTCGACCGAACGCCTCCTACCTCGTCCCCTGGACCATGCGGGAGATCGCGACGGTGCTCGAGGTCCCTCTCGGGGAGGCCTGCGCCGCCGTCTCGGCGACCTGCGACGACCTATACGGGCCGTGGTGACACCCGCCTCGATGTTCCCGTCCCCCGTTCGGGACTAGGGTTCGGTCATGGCGAGGCTTCTCACCCCGACGGACGTCAGGTTTCTGGCCGAGAGGCTCGGGGTGCGTCCGTCCAAGCGGTGGGGCCAGAACTTCGTCGTCGACGCCGGTACCGTGCGGCGGGTCGTACGGACCGCCGGTGTCGAGCCGGGGGGGCACGTGCTCGAGGTGGGCCCAGGTCTCGGTTCCCTCACCCTGGCGCTCCTCGAGGTGGGGGCGAAGGTCACCGCGGTCGAAATCGACCCGGTCCTGGCCTCGGAACTCCCCGAGACCGTCCGCAACCGGGCGCCCGAGGCCACCCATCGTCTCGCCGTGGTCACGCTCGACGCCATGAAGGCCGACCTCGACGACGTGCGAGCGGCGTGGGCAAGCGAGGCGGAGGCGGGGCCGACGGCCATGGTCGCCAACCTGCCGTACAACGTGGCGGTTCCCGTCATCCTCCACGTCTTCCAGGCGTTCCCACGCATCGGAAGGATCCTCGTCATGCTCCAGGCCGAGGTGGCGGACCGAATCGTCGCGGCCCCCGGGTCTCGCGTGTACGGAATCCCGTCCGCGAAGATCGCCTGGTATGCCTCGGCCCGCCCAGCGGGCAGGGTCGGCCGGGCCGCCTTCTGGCCCGTTCCCCGGGTCGACAGCGCCCTCGTCCTGCTCGATCGCTGGAAGCCCCCGGACACGGTCGCCAACCGTGAGGAGGTAT
>CAYTLH010000230.1:0-4440 GCA_964438525.1 uncultured Demequinaceae bacterium
GGAGGGGGCCACGGTCGTGCTGACCGGGATGAGCCGCACCCTCAAGATCACGGAGAGCATGGGGAGGAGTCTCCCCGTCGAGGCCCCGGTCGTCGAGCTGGATGTCACCAATCCCGACCACCTGGCGGCGCTTGCGGACCAGGTCAAGGAACACGTGCCCGCGATCCACGGCGTCGTGCATTCGATCGGCTTCGCCCCCCAGTCCGTCATGGGCGGCGACTTCCTCGCCGGGGAATGGGACGACGTCGCGACCGCGATACACACGTCCGCCTACTCCCTCAAGGCCTTGGCCACGGCCGTCCTGCCCCTCATGGACGCGGGCGGCTCGATTGTCGGCCTCACGTTTGACGCCAGGTACGCCTGGCCGGTCTACGACTGGATGGGCGTCGCCAAGGCGGCCTTCGAGGCCGTGTCCCGGTACCTCGCCCGCGACCTGGGGCCGAAGGGCATCCGCTGCAACCTCATTGCCGCCGGACCCGTCAAGACCACGGCCGCCAAGCACATTCCGGGATTCGAGGAGATGGAAAGCAAGTGGGGCGAACGGGCCCCGCTCGGATGGGACTCGGACGATCCCGAGCCCTCCGCCCGCGCCGTGACCGCCCTCCTCAGCGACTGGTTCCCGGCCACGACCGGGGAGGTCGTCCACGTCGACGGCGGCGTCCACGCCATGGGGCAATAGGCGACGTGAAGCTCATCGTCCTGGTCCGGCACGCGAAGGCGGAAGAGCACCGACCGGGCCGTCCGGACCACTCGCGGGCCCTGACGAAGAAAGGTCGGGAGGACGCCCAGACCCTCGGAAGGGCCCTCACGGCCGTGGGATTCGAACCCGAGGTCGCCCTCGTGTCCGACGCGGCTCGGACGGTTGAGACATGGGTCATCCTGTCCCGGGGTTGGGACGTGCCCGAGGTGTCGCGGACCCGGGAGCTGTACAACATGGCCCCCGGAGACCTGATCGAGACCCTCAGGGAGTTGCCCCTCGGGGCTGAGAGGGTGATCGTCGTCGGGCACAACCCAACCGTGTCGTCGGTGGCTGACTACCTGGCCGGGACCAACTCGAACAAGGATGCGGCGGGGAAGGTGTTCAACGGCCTTCAAACCGGGACGGCCGCCCTTTTCGAGTACCAGGGCGACTGGGAGGACCTGGGCCAGGGTTCGGCGAGGCTCCGGGCCGTGGTGGGCCGTGGAGACTGAAACCGACGGGCTCGACGACCGACTCTGGTGGGCGCTCCTCACCATGCAGAGGCATTCCTGGGAGCAGGGGGTCGCGTCCCACGCCGCGATCGATTCGCGTCGGCTCGACCTGGCCAGGCTTCTCGCGCACGACGCCATCGTCCGCCAGGACGCCGACGGGAGGCTGGGGGCGACGGGGGACGGCGGGCTCGTGAACTCCGGCGCCTGCGGCGAGGTCGTCGCCCTGCTCGCCAGGGACGGGGATCCGGTCGCAGAGACGGCCCTCGACCGACAGGCGCAGTGGTTCGCCCAGGGATGCCCCCGGGGCGGGTCGGGGATCCTGTATCACATGGAGGGGCGGGCGGAGGTGTGGGCGGACAGCGTCTATATGGCCGTCCCCTTCCTCGTGACGATCGGGCGGGCCGACGAGGCCGAGGCCCAGTACCGGCTCCATAAGGAGCGGTTATGGGACGACGGCACCGGGCTATGGGGTCACATCTTCGACGACTCCGCCTCACGGTGGGTGAGGAAGGATCGATGGGCGTCGGGGAATGGATGGGTGGCCGCCGGCCTTGCCCGGGGGCTCAGGATCGGGGCCGGGTGGCTCGACGCGGACGTCAGGGCCGGGTGGCGGGAGGATGTCGAGTCCCTGCTCACGGCCGTCGCGCCCCACGCGAGAGACGACCATCGCTTCACCGATGTCCTCGACGACCCGGACTCGTTTGTGGACGGGACGGCCGGGTTGATGTTCGCCTACGCGGCGATGACGGGGGCGGCCGACGGGTGGCTGGAAGGAGAGTGGTCGGGACGGGCCCGACGGTGGATGGACGCGGCCCTGGCGGAGGTGGGGCAGGACGGCCTGGTTCGCGATGTGTGCGGGGCGCCCCGCTTCGACCGGCAGGGAACGTCGGCGGAAGCTCAGGCCTTCGCCCTGATGGCCCTGGAGGCGTCTCGGCGGCTCGAGTCCCGTTGACCCGGGGGTCCGGTCACGGGAGGTGATCGAGGACTGCGTCGAGACGCGTCGAGGTAACGGCGACGTCCGAGCGTTCTTCCACGGCCGGCCTGGCGTTGAAGGCGATGACGAGACCGGCGTCGCCCAGCGGATCGAGGTCGTTCGCACCGCCCACAACCGCGACCGTGTCCTCCCGAGGCACGCCCAGTTCCTCGGCCCACTCGGCGAGGGCCCGGGCCTTGGCCGCCCGGTCGATTGTCGGGCCCTGGGTCCTCCCCGTCAGGATCCCGTCGATCGCCTCCAACGCGTTGGCCTTGAACCGGGTGATCCCGAGACGGGCCGCCAGCGGTGCAACGACCTCCTGGAAGGACTCCGAGACGAGGCCGATGGCCCATCCTCGGCCGTGGAGGGTCTCGACGAGGTTCTGAGTGCCGGGGGTGAGGCGGAGGACATCCAGCACCTCGTCGAACACGGACTCGGGAAGTCCCCTGAGCGTCGCCGCCCGCCGCTGGAGCGACTCCGTGGGGTCGAGTTCGCCCCGAGCGGTCGCCTCGGCGATATTCGCGACCTCGTCCCGGGTTCCGGCTCGTTCGGCCAGGAGCTCGACAATGTCGGAGGCGACCAACGAATCGGCATCCATGACCAGGAGGCGCCCGGTCATGCCTCGACCACCGTGTCCCGTCCCACGACCGTCACGCCCCCGTCGGTCACGATGAACCCACGGTCGAGGTCTTTCTTGTGGTCGATCCCCACCGAGGCCCCCTCCATGACGACGACGTTTTCGTCGAGGATCGCCCGGTGTACCTTGGCGCGGCGGTGGACCATCGAGCGATGCATGATGACCGAATCCGACACGGACGCCCAGGAGTGGAGACGGACGGCGGGGCAGAGGATGGAACTGGTGACGGCGGCCCCCGAGACGATGACCCCGGGGGAGACGATGGAATCGGCCGCGTACCCGACCCTGCCCTTCTCCGAGTGGACGAACTTCGCGGGGGGCTCCCGGATGAAGCTCTGGTGGATGGGCCAGCGGTAGTTGTAGAGGTTGAAGACGGGCTCCAGGGCGATGAGGTCCATGTGGGCCTCGTAATAGGAGTCGAGCGTCCCGACGTCCCTCCAATAGTCCCGATCCCGGTCGGTCGAGCCGGGAACGCGGTTTTCCTTGAAATCGTAAAACCCGCACGTCCCCCGTTCGACGAAGTGGGGAACGATATTCCCGCCCATGTCGTGGGCGCTCGTGGGGTCGTTTGCGTCGATGTTCAGCACCTCGAGAAACGCCGACGTCGTCGCGACGTAGTTGCCCATCGAGGCGAGGATCTCGTTCGGACTGTCGGGGAGGCCTTCGGCTTCCGCCGGTTTCTCCAGGAAGGCCCGGACTTGGCTTGGGTAGGTCGGGTCGACGTCGATGATCCCGAAACGGTAGGAGTCTGCGCGGGGTTGGCGGATTCCGGCGACGGTGAACTCCGCATCCGAGGCGAGGTGGGACTCGAGCATCTGGGTGAAGTTCATCCGGTAGACGTGATCGGCGCCGACGACGATGACGAAGTCCGGGCGATCCTCCAGGATGATGTTCTCGCACTGGAAGATGGCGTCGGCGCTTCCGAGGTACCAGTGCTTGCCTCGGGACTGCTGGGCCGGGACGGGGGCGACGTAGTTGCCCAGCAGGGGGGACATGTACCACGCGTGGGCGATGTGGCGGTCCAGGGAGTGCGACTTGTACTGGGTCAGGACGACCATGCGGAGGTAGTTGGAGTTCGCCAGGTTGGAGAGGGCGAAATCGACCAACCGGAACGTTCCGCCGAAGGGCACGGCCGGCTTGCACTGGGAGGCCGTCAGGGGCATGAGCCGCTTGCCCTCGCCGCCGGCGAGGACAATCGCGAGGACGGAGGGACCGGGCATCCTCTCAGTCTATGGGCGGGGGGTGGTTTGGGGGAGATCGGGGTATTCGCCCAGAAGAGCGGTCACGATAGCGTTAGGGGATGAGGACCGACCTCGTGGTGAGGGAATACCCGCCCCATGTGTACGGCGGAGCCGGGACCCACGTATCGGAGTTGGTCAAGGTCTTGAAGCCCAGGCTCGAGGTACGGGTGAGGTGTTTCGACGGCCCGAGGGAGGAGGACGGAGTCGAGGGGTATTCCCTGGGCGCCACGACCGGGAACGCCGCCCTCGACGTCCTCGCCCTCAACCTGCCAATGGCGCGCGACTGCGAGGGGGCGGACGTCGTTCATTCCCACACCTGGTACGGGAACGGGGCGGGCCACCTGGCGTCGATACTCCACGGTATCCCCCACGTCTTGACTGCACACTCGCTCGAGCCG
>CAYTLH010000231.1:0-4646 GCA_964438525.1 uncultured Demequinaceae bacterium
CTCGTCTTCTACCTCGGCTGCCCCGCCGTCTTCACCTACCTGGTGTTCCGGCAGCGGATCGGCACCCGCGGCCTGATCGTCGCCACCCTCGTCGAGATCGTCGTCGTCGAGGTGCTGGCCACCGGCAACCCGTGGCTCACCACCGTGCCTCTGATGTTCGTCGGCATCCCGCTCGCGATCGCCGTCTACGCGCCCCTGACGTTCTTCCCCCTGTGGATCGTGCGGGGCGAGATGGGGCGACATCGAAGACTTGTGTGGTTCCTCGTCGCCGTCGAGGCCGTGGTCACGTTCCTTACGGTCGCGGGGTCGGGCGGGTAGAGCGAACCTCGCCGGACCTGGCGAGTCGGGGGTTCCCATCGGCGCGTCGCCGGAATAGTCTGAGGGCACACAAGCCGCAAAAGGGATGAGGGCTCCGGTCGGCGCGAATACGAACTCGAGGAGTGACGGATGAACTTGACACGCAGGACGTACTTTGGGATCACCGGGGGAATTCTCATCATGCTCTCGGTCTTCCTGACCACGGATGACAGCCTGGACAGCCAATTCGACACGGAGGCCCTCAACGTCACGGAGAACCTCTTGCTCCTCGTCGCCGGCATCGGGGTGCTCGTGTTCTCCCGCATCGGCCGCCGCACCCTGTGCGCGTATTCGGCGATCGTGGCCACGACCCTCGGCCTGCTCATGGTGATCGACCTGCTCCGCGCCAACACGCTCGACCTGACGGTGAAGCTCGTCGTGCTCATCGGCGGCATCACGCTCGCCCTCATGGCGTCGATCGGCGGGGACCTCATGACCTACATCGCCCCCACCCGGGACGTGTCGACCACGAAGAGCTCGAGGAGCAGGACGACCTCCACCAAGTAACGCTTGTGAGTTCCGGCAGGCTTCGTGCTGGGCTGGGAACGGGCCCCTACCCCGCCGAGGGGTGCCCGATCCCCCCCATGGGCGTAGGCTCGACAGGGTCAAGGGACCAAGGAGGCCCCCATGAAGCGCACAACCCTCGCCGGCGCGGCCCTGGCGATCGCGGCGGCCGTCTCGCTCGCCGCGTGCGACGGCACCCCCGTCGTCACCGTGACGGCGCCCGCCCCCACGTCGACCGCTGGCGCCACGCCTTCCCCGAGCCCCAGCGCCGTCCCCACCCCTACCCCGACCGCAACGGGCCCGGCCGACTACCTCGGCTTCGACGACGGAATGTGGAACATCCCGGCGTCCACGGACGGCGCCGCCTACTCCGGATGCTCCCCGGGCCCCGGCCCCCTCCCCACGGGCATCTACCTCGGGTACACGTCCCAGTGGAACACGCAGGAGGTCCACTTCGACCTCGTGTGCTTCTGGTCCGGCGACGAGGCCGAGGCCCACATGATCGCCGACGGGATCGAGCCCGACCCGTACCTCGAGGACGAGTGGTACATCACCAACGACAACCCGACCATCCGGGTCGTCCCCGTGGGGCTGGGCGGCGCCATCGAGGCGAAGAAATGCGACAGCGACCAGATCTACACGCTTCCCCAGGTCATCGCCGACCCCGGGGGGACCGTCATCATGGACGCGCCCTACCTCATCCGCATCTACGTCACCGACGGCGAGATCACCGCCCTCGCCTGCCACTACCTCCCGTAGGGGTTGCGGCGAGCCCGCCACGCCCGGGCCTCCGGCCGCCGGCCCGTCCATCATGAGCCGGGCCATCGGCCCGCGCCTCGGGTAGGTTGGGGGTAGGACAGTCGGGAGAACGATGGAGCAGCGGAAACCGAGGCGGGTCGTGGTGGTCGCCAACCGGCTTCCGGTCATGCGCACCGAAGACGGCTGGAAGACGAGCCCGGGCGGACTGGTCAGCGCCGTCACCCCCATCGTGGCCGAGAGCAACGGGACCTTCGTGGGGTGGATCGGGAGCCCCGACGACACCCCCAAACCATTCGAGCACGAGGGCATCCGCCTGCAACCGGTGGGGCTCAGCCAGCGCGAGATCGACGACTACTACCTCGGCTTCTCCAACGGCACGCTCTGGCCGCTGTACCACGACGCCATCCGCCCCCCCGAGATCCACCGGCACTGGTGGCGCCCCTACGTGACCATCAACCAGCGATTCGCCCACGCGGCCGCCAACGCCCTCAAGCCCGGGGACGTCGCCTGGGTCCACGACTACCAGCTCCACCTCGTCCCGGACATCCTCCGGCAACTCCGCTCCGACGTGTCGATCGGCTTCTTCCTGCACATCCCGTTCCCGCCCATCGAGATCCTCGCCCGCCTGCCCTGGAGGCGCCAACTGCTCGAAGGGCTGTTGGGCGCCGACGTGATCGCCTTTCAGACCAGGCTCGCCCGGCACAACTTCCACCGGTCGGTCCGCACCTTCTGCGGCGTGACGGGGACGCCCCGGACGTTGGAGGTCGGCGACCGGAAGGTGCGCCTCATGACCTCACCCGTCTCGATCGACGTCGACCGCTACGCGTCCGAGGCCGCCGCCCCGATCACCGGGAAAGCCGCGTCAGACCTGCGCCGCAACCTCGGCGACCCCCAGAAGGTCATCCTCGGCGTCGACCGGCTCGACTACTCCAAGGGCATCGACGTCCGGCTCAAGGCCTTCGACACGATGCTGGAGAACCACCCGGAGGCGGTGGACAACGTCGTATTCGTCCAGGTGGCGGCCCCCAGCCGCGAAGGCGTCGACGACTACGCCGCGATGCGGGCGGAGGTCGAGGGCCTCGTCGGCCACATCAACGGCCAGCGGGGCGCGCTGGGGCGGGTCCCGGTCCACTACCTATACGGCAGCCTCGACTTCAAAGACCTGGTCACCTGGTACCGCGCCTCAGACGTCATGTGCGTCACGCCCTTCCGCGACGGGATGAACCTGGTGGCCAAGGAATACGTCGCCAGCAGGATCACCAACGACGGGGTCCTGATCCTCAGCGAGTTCGCGGGCGCGGCCGAACAACTGCGGGAAGCGCTCATCACCAACCCCTACGATGCCGACCGGCTTGCCGAGATCATGTGGCAATCGGTGACGATGGATCTGGACGAGCAGGTCGCGCGGATGCGGGCCATGCGCCGGCAGCTGAACCGCCACACCGTGTTCGACTGGGCGCATCGATGCATCGATGCCATCCGGACATGATCGGGCCTTGGGCGATCGGCCCTCGACTCCGGTGCCGACTCCGCACGTTGGCGCGTTCGCGGGTGCTGCTGGTGATGTGCGACTACGACGGAACGCTGGCGCCCATCGTCGACGATCCATCCGAGGCGTGGCCGGACCGGGAGGCCATGGAGGCCCTCTCCGAGCTGGGACGCCTCCCCGACACCCACGCGGCCGTCATGTCCGGCCGGGACCTGGTCGAGTTGCGTCGGCTCACGGGGGCGCCGGAAGCGGTGACGCTCATCGGTGGGCACGGCGCCGAGTCCGGCGGCGTGCCGGCGATCGAGCCCGACCAGCGCCGACGGCTCGACGAGGTGGCCGCCCGGTTCCACGCCCTTGCCGACTCCCATCCCGGGTCAATCGTCGAGGAGAAACCGGCGTCCGTGGCCTTCCATTACCGCCGGGTCGACGCGGCGGATCGGGGGCGCGTCGCCGACGAGGCCACGGGGCTCGCCGACGAGTTCCCACAGTTGCGGATGATGGCGGGCAAATGCCTGGTCGAGTTCCTGGGTGGGCGCGTCCACAAGGGAACAGCCCTCGCCTCCCTCACCGAGCGACTCGAGGCGAGCCGGGTCGTGTTCCTCGGCGACGATGTGACCGACGAGGACGGCTTCGCCGCCCTTCGCGCCCGGGACGTCGGGGTCAAGGTGGGGCGCGGACCGACCCTCGCCGGATACCGGGTCAGAGACGTCGCCGCCGCAACGTCGACCCTGGGCCGCCTGCATCGTCTGCGCCGTCGCCGATCTGAAAGAATCCACCCATGACCCCCTCCCCGTACCGCAACTTCCGCACCGCCGTCTACTGCCCGGTCGGCGATGTGATCCGCATGGAGGACCACGACTGGCGCGACCGGAGCCTCGACCACATCCGCCGGTCCGTCCACGTCGACAAGGTCTATCTCGAGCCGTTCCGATCGATGGAGACCGCAAGCCGGGACACCCTCGTCGAGGCGCGCGATTTCTTCGTGAGCCAGGGCATCGAGGCCGCCGGCGGCCTCACCACATGCCAGACCACGACCGCCGAATGGGAGTTCCGCTCCCTGTGCTACTCCCGCGACGAGCACCGCACCCTGCTGCGCGACGTCGTCGCCCTCACCGCGTCCGTCTTCGACGAGTTCATCCTCGACGACTTCTTCTTCACCAACTGCACCTGCGAGGCGTGCGTCGCCGCCCGGGGGGACCGGAGTTGGGCCGAGTTCCGGCTCGCCCAGATGCACGAGGTCGCCCGCACCCTCATCGTCGAGCCGGCCAAGGAGGTCAACCCGGCCTGCCGCGTCGTCGTCAAGTACCCCAACTGGTACGAGCATTTCGACGGCGCCGGCAACAACCTCGAGACCGGGCGCACGGTCTTCGACGGCGTCTACACCGGAACCGAGACCCGCGACGCCGTCTACACCAACCAGCACCTCCCGCCGTACCTCGGCCACGGCATCATGCGCTACTACGAGAACATCTTCCCCGGGCGCAACGGCGGCGGCTGGGTGGACCCCTACCAGCCCGGCAGCCTCGACCACTACGGG
>CAYTLH010000232.1:0-8164 GCA_964438525.1 uncultured Demequinaceae bacterium
GGGGGGGGGGGGGGCGGCGGAGGCGGCGTCATCGGCCGATCGGCGGCGGGCTTGGCCTCGTCGGGCGGTTCGGTTTCCTCGGTCGGCTCGGCCTCCTCGGTGGGTTCGGACGGCTTCTCGTCGGACTCGGCCGGCTCGGCGGGCTTGGCCGGCTGGGCCTCTTCGACGGGCTGGGCCTCTTCAACGGGTTCTTCGTCAGACGCGGGAACCTCGTCGGCGGGCCATGCGATCGCGTCCTCGGCGGGACCCTCCCCTTCGGACGGCTTCTTCCCGGGCGCCTGCTCCTCGGATGAAGGAATCTCATCGGCCGGCCAGGCGATCTCTATCGCGTCAGATTCGCTGCCCTCGTCGGATGCTTCCTCCTTGGAAAGGGAGGATGCGACCAGGGGCGGAAGAGGGGGAGGCGTCGGCAACGTCGCGGGTCTCGCCGTCGGGTCGGTCGTGAGGAGGACCCTGAGCTCGTCCAGGTAGGCCGTGATGGACTCCCGCTGGCGGTTGAGTTCGTCCACGTCCCTTTGGGCCTGCGCCCGTTCCCGCTCGGCGTCGGTCACCGCCTCGCTCATGATCTTCTCGGCGTGCTCGCGAGCCTCCGCCACGATCTCGTCGGCGTTGTTGCGGGCGTTGCTGAGCAGGGTTTCGGCGTGGCTCTCGGCCTCGACCCTCGCCTCTTCCCCGCGATCAATCGCGACGCGCGTCCGCTCCTCGGCCTCGCGCGCTCGTTCCTGGGCGTCGGACACGAGTTTCTCGTATTCGGCGTTCGCCTCGTCGTAGCGGGTCTTGAGCACCCTCTCGGTGTCTTCCTTCTTCTGGGCGGCCTCGACCTGGAGGTCCTCCCGGATCCTGAGGGTTTCCTGGCGGGCCTTGTCCCGGTCGGCCCGGGCATCCTCGAGCATGCGCTCGGCGGAGGCTTCGGCGTCCTGGACGATGCGCTCCGCCTTGGATTTCGATTCCTCCTCGCGCTCCTGCGCCTCCCGCTGGCTCGCCACCCTGAGTTCGGTGGCCTCGCGTTCCGCCGTGGCTTTCATGGCTGCGATGTCCCGATCCAGGGTGGCCCGCTTCTCGGCGATCTCGGCCTCGAGGGCCGTCCGGCTTGACTCGACTTCCCGCTTGGTCGAGGCGAGCAGTTCACTCGTTTCCTTCTCCGTCGTCTCCTTGAGCGCGGCGGCTTCCCTTTCCGACGAGGTCTTCAGGGCTTCGGCCTCACGACGGGCCTGGGTGAGGAGTTCCCCGACCTCGTTATCGGCCCGGGCCCGGAGCTGTTGGGCGGCCAGGTTCGCCCGAGCGATGGTCTCCTGCGCGTGAGTGTTGGCTCGGGCGAGGACGTCGGCGGATTGTTCCTCGGCCGACCTCAGGAGTTGCTCCACCCGGGTACCCAAGCCGGTGTACGAGGGTTTGCCGGCCTCCTTCAGGCTGACCTGGGCCTCCTCGAGTTCCGATCGAAGCCGTTCGACCTCGCGCCTGGCGGCCTCGGTCTCGGACCGGGTGTCGCGAATCTGGTCCTCCATCTGCCCGATGTACGCCGCCACGGCATCGCGATCGTATCCGCGCATCGTGATCGGGAACGGGGTGTTCGCCTCCGACATGGCCGCTCCTTTGTGGGCAGGGGTCACTTGCTCCCAGGGTAGTGGCCCGCGGGGTGTGTCACAACGTAACGCCCTCGGTGTGGTCAAACGTTACAGTGGCAGTGATGGTGCTGCGGATCGAGGGAGAAGCGTGATCGTCAGACTCATGGAGCGCGGTCTGGTGGCCGCCGGATTGGTTGCCGCCGCCGTAGGGGGCGTGGCCTTGATGCTCAAGCCCGCGCCGGAGGTCAATCCGTCCGCCGACCTCGACACGTCGGTCATCGTCATACCCCCCGACGTTCTTGCCCTCGAAGGGCTCGGAGAGATGACCATCGCCGCCGAGGGTTCCTTCACCCTCTGGGAGGGACGCCCGTCGGACCTCTACGTCTGGGCTTCGACGATCGAGGTGGGGGTCGTGCGAGGACTGGACACGTGGGAGGAGATCCGGGTCGACCGGGCGGGGACGATCGGCGGGGAGGCTCCGGATTTCAGGGGTGACCTCGCGAGGGAGTGGGAATATGCCGTCGGTGAGGCATCCCTCAAGGCGTCGGATGTCGACCCCGGGTTGGCGGTCGTCGCCGTCACCGGCTCGGGGGAGCCGTTCGGGCGGCTGGTATTCGAGATGTCGCGAGACCCGGGAAACGGGTGGGCATGGCCGACGTTGGCCGCCGGTTTGGGGGCGGTGGTCGCCGGTTTGGCCCTGGCCGTGGTCAGGTTGATTCGAGAGAGGTTGTCGTCGGAGAGGGGTGAGTCGTGACCGGTCGTGCCCGAGTGGGGACGCTGATTTCCGTAGGCGCCGTGGTGTGCGCCCTGTCCGCCTGCTCCGTGCCGGTCCCGGAGCCCTCGACGAGCCCGTCCCTCGAGGGCCGGGGGGCCGTACTCGACGCGCAAGCCGAGCGCATCGCCCGGCAGACCTTCGACGAGATCGACGCCGCGGATGCGGCATCGGACGCCGCCCTGCTCGACGAGCGGGTGAGCGAGGCGGCCAGCGTGGTGCGGGACGTGGAATACACCGTCGGAGCCGAAGGAGGCGACACTCCGGAGGTCATCACAGGCGACGTCCAGGCCTTCTACACCACGGATTCGGATGGCTGGCCGCGCCCCCTGATCGGAGTGGTCGCCCCAGAGGACGCGGACCACACCCCTGTCGTGCTCGTCTGGTCTCAGGGCGACGTCCACGGGCTGTACGAACTCACAACCTGGGCCTCGATGATTCCCGGGGCCGTCCTCCCGGCGATGCCCCCGCTCGTCAGCGGGGCGTCGTCTCTGCCGTCCGACGCGTCCGGATTCACGATGACGCCGGGCGAGGCGATCGAGCAGTACGTCGTCCTGCTGAACGAGGGCGGCGGTGGCGAACTCGACGAGGCGTTCGCCCCCGACCCGTATCGGGAGGGCATGTTCGACGCCCGCGCCTCCCTGTCGAGTTCCGCGAAAGGCCGGGGAGGAACCTATACGGACACCGTCGAGGCGGACCTCGAGGAGTCCTTCACCCTGGCCGACGCCGAGGGCGGGGCGCTGGTGTTCGTCCGGCTGGCGGTGACCTCGGACTTCAACGTGCCGGGCGCGCAACTGACCCTACTCGTCGCTGCCGATAAGGCCCTCCTCGAGGGCACCCTCAAGTCCCGGGTCGTGTATCGGTACGAGGACGTCGTGGTGATCAGGTTGCGGCCTGAGGGGTCAGACCTCCTTCCCGGGGTCGTGGCTGCAGGTCAGCACCTCGTCGGGGTCGCCACCTCGTAGTCGGCCCGATTCACTGCACGGGTTTGAGGATGACGACCGCGAGGGCGGGGAGGGTTACCCCGGCGGAATGCGCCCATCGCCCGGAGGGCTTATCCTCGGCCTCGACCCGACCCAGGCCCCTTCCTCTCGGCCCGCCGTATTTCTTGACGCTGGTGTCGAGCACCGTCTTCCATGGTCCCCCGGACGGCAACCCCAGCCGGTAGTCCTTATGCGGGACCCCCGCAAAATTGCACACGACGACGAGAACGCCGCCCGATCGGTCGCGGCGGACGAAGGACAGCACGCAATGGTCCGCGTCCTCCGGCTCAATCCATTCGAAGCCGTCGGGGTCGTAGTCGAGCTCCCACAGGGCGGCCGACGAGGCGTAGAGGGCGTTGAGATCCTGGACCAGTCGGTGGATGCCGGAGTGGAGCGGGTCGTCGAGGAGTGCCCAGTCGATCGATCGGGCCTCGGACCACTCCCGTACCTGGGCGAATTCGCTCCCCATGAAGAGCAGTTGCTTGCCGGGATGGCTCCATTGGTACGCGAGGAGTGTCCTCACCCCGGCAGCCTTCTCCTCGTCGGATCCGGGCTGTTTCCCCCATAACGAGCCCTTCTCGTGTACGACCTCGTCGTGGCTGAGGGGGAGGAGGAATCGTTCGGAGAACGCATACATCATCGAGAAGGTGATGAGCTCGTGATGGTGAGGGCGGTGGGCAGGCTCCTCCCGGATGTACTTCAAGGTGTCGTTCATCCACCCCATATTCCACTTGAATCCGAACCCGAGCCCGCCGGTCGAGGCGTCGGCCGTAACCCCGGACCAGGCCGTCGACTCTTCGGCGATCACGACGGCCCCCGGGCATAGGCGAGGGGCCAGGGTGTTGACCTCCTGGAGCAGTTCGATCGCGTCGAGGTTCTCCCGGCCGCCGTGGACGTTCGGCCTCCATTGGCCGGGCTTGCGGGAGTAGTCCAGGTACAGCATGGCCGCGACCGCGTCGACCCGAAGCCCATCGGCGTGGAACTCCTGAAGCCAGTAGAAGGCGTTCGCGACCAGGAAACTTCGCACCTCCGGCCGCCCGAAATTGAAGATCAGCGTGCCCCAGTCCGGCTGCTCCCCCCGGAGCGGGTCGGGATGTTCGTATACCGGGGTTCCGTCGAAGCGGCCGAGGGCCCAGTCGTCCCGGGGAAAGTGTCCCGGGACCCAATCGAGGATCACGCCGATCCCGGCCTGGTGGAGCCGGTCGACGAGATAGCGGAAATCGTCCGGGGTTCCGTAGCGGGCCGTGGGGGCGTAATACCCCGTCACCTGATACCCCCAGGACGGGTCGAAGGGATACTCCGAAACCGGGAGCATCTCGACGTGGGTAAAGCCCATCTCCTTCATATACGCGACCAATTCGTCGGCCAGCTGCCGATACGAGAGACCCTGTTTCCAGGAGCCGAGGTGAACCTCGTAGATGCTCATGGGCTCCTCGGGCGACTGCCAGGAGGCCCGGGCCTCCATCCACTTCTGGTCCCCCCAGGTGTACGTCGATTCCTCGACGACCGATGCCATCCCCGGCAGGCCTTCCGTCGCCTTGGCCATGGGGTCGGCCTTGGTGATCCAGTCCCCGTGCCGGGACAGGATCTCGTACCGGTACAGAGCCCCCGGCCCCACCCCCGGAACGTAGAGCTCCCAGACGCCGGATGCGCCGATCGATCTCATGGCGTGCTCGGTGCCCGTCCACTCGTTGAAGTCGCCGACGACCCGGACGGCCCTCGCGCTCGGCGCCCAGACGGCGAAGGCCACCCCCTCGATGTCCCCGAGGGCCGAGGCGTGGCGGTGGACGTTCGCCCCGAGTACCTCCCACAAGCGCTGGTGTCGGCCTTGCCGGATGAGTTGGAGGTCCAGGTCTCCCAGGGACGGCAGGAACCGATACGGGTCGTCCGAGACGACGACCCCCGTCGGATAGGTGGCGTGGACGCGGTAGTCGGGGATATCCGGGCCCGGAATGCGGGCGACCCATACTCCCTCCTCTCCCCGTTCCGCCTCGAACATCCCGTTGGACGTCTGGATCGACACCGCATCGGCCGAGGACTTCAAGACCCGGACGATGACGTCGTCGCCCTCGGTGTGCGGGCCGAGCACGTCGTGGGGATCGAAATGGATGCCGGCCGCGACATCGGCGAGAACGCTCGGGTTGGAGGTGCTACCCATGGACCCTCCCCTCGGCCGCCCTCGGGCCGTGGTCGACCACCCCGACGATCGCCAAGCCCGTCTCGGGACTCAGACTCACCCGGAACTCGTCTCCCCATTCCGCCTCCGCCCCCGTGAGGGCGTCCGTCACCCGGAAGGGGCCCGGAGTCGATCCAAAGGCCCTACGGTCCAGGCGTATGGCCGCCTCTTGGGGGGCTTCCCCGTCGAGGCTGATGGCGACGATGACCGTGTCGGGCCGTCCGGTCGGGGAGTGGTCGGCGTCGACGTGCCGGGAATAGCACACAACCTCCGGGTTGTCCGAGGAGTGGACGGTGAGGCCCCTGAGGCGCTGGAGGGCGGGGTGGGCGCGCCGCGTGGCGTTGAGGTTCGTGAGGAGGGTCGCGAGCCCGTGTTCGTCCGCCCGTGCCCAATCCCGCGGGCGGTACTCGTACTTCTCGTTGTGCCGCTGCTCCTCGGCGTCCGGCCTGGGCTCGTTCTCGACGAACTCGTACCCCGAATAGATGCCCCATGACGGCGAACCCGTGGCCGCGGCCACCGCCCGGGCCGCAAAGACCGGCGCCCCGGCCCCCTGAAGGTCCGGGGTGAGGATGTCCGGGGTGGTCGGAAAGAAGTTCGGGCGCAAGAAGAAGGACGACGCTCCCGAGACTTCCTCGAGGTAGTCCCCGAGTTCCCGGGCCGTCGGCCGCCAGGTGAAGTACGTCATCGACTGGTGGAAACCGATCTTGGCCAGCGTGTGCATCATCGGTGGTCGGGTGAAGGCCTCGGACAGGAACAGCACGTCCGGGCGGGTCGAGGCGACGTCCGCGAGGAGCCTCTCCCAGAAGGGAAGAGGCTTGGTATGGGGGTTGTCGATCCGGAAGAGCGTGACGCCCGCGTCGATCCAGATGTCAAGCACCCGTCGGATCTCCCGGAAGATGCCCTCGGGATCGCGGTCGAAATCGAGGGGGTAGATGTCGTGGTACTTCTTCGGGGGGTTCTCGGCGTAGGAGATCGAACCGTCCTCCCGGCGGGAGAACCACTCGGGGTGCTCCTGGACCCAAGGGTGGTCGGGGGAGCACTGAAGGGCGAGGTCGAGCGCCACCTCGAGGCCGTGCTCCCGCGATGCGTCGACGAACGTGCGGAGGTCGTCTATGGTGCCCAGGTCGGGGTGGACGGCGTCGTGGCCGCCGTCCTTCGAGCCGATGGCCCAGGGGCTGCCCGGGTCGTCCGGCGAGGCGTCGGGGGAGTTGTCGGGGCCCCTGCGGAAGGTCGTCCCGATGGGGTGGACGGGGGTGAGGTACACGACATCGAAACCCATGGCCGCGATCCCGGGAAGCCTGGCGGCGGCCGTAGAGAAGGTGCCGGACGTCCACCGGCCGCTGCCCTCATCGCGGACGGCGCCCTCCGAGCGGGGGAAGATCTCGTACCAGGCGCTGAAGAGAGCCTTCTCGCGGTCCACTCGGAGGGGGTATTCGCGGGACGGGGTCACCCAGTCGCGGAGCGGGGCCTCGGCGAGGGCGGCACGAACCTCCGGGGACAGGGCCTTCTCGAGGCAGGAGGTCGGCGTGACGGAGGCGTCCGCGAGGGCGGAGATGGCGGCCCGAAGGGCCTCTTGGCGGGCCTTCGGCCGCTCGACCTCCTCAAGGGCCCGGCCGAGGACGGACGCCCCCTCGGCGCGGACAAGGTCGACATCGATTCCGGCGGGGAGCTTGACGGCGGCGAGTCTCTCCCACGAGGCGACCGGGTCCGCCCAGCCCTCCACGCAGAACCAGTGCATCCCCTCCGTCTCCGGGGTGACGTGGGCCTCGAATAGGGAGAGCCCGGGGTTGACCTGCCCCATGGGGATCGTCTGGACGGATCCATCGGGGCGCGTGAGGACGGCCGTCGCGGACACCAGGTCGTGCCCCTCTCGGAAGACGGTCGCGGTGATCGGCACGGCCTCCCCGACGACGGCCTTGGCCGGCCACCGGGCCTCCTCGAGGGAGGGCCCGACGGACACCACTGCGATGCGTCCGACCGTCGAGCCCGGGACACCCATAGGTCGAACTTACCGGGAGCGAAGCGGGGAGCGGTAGCGAGGGGAGGTCGGCATTTCGTTCCATGGGTGGGAGGACGGGCTCCGTCGCGAGTACCCTCGAACCGTGAGCGAAAGCCCAGGGCCGCCCAGCGTGGTCATCCCGGATTGGCTTCTGGCCCTCGACGAACTGGCCATGAATCTGAGGTGGGCCTGGCACGCCCCCACCCGGGATCTCTTCGAGGCTCTCGACCCTCTCTTGTGGGAGGAGGTCGAGGGCAATCCCGTCGCCCTCGTGAGGGGGCTCGACGTGACCCGGGTTCGGGAGATCGGCTCCGATAGGGAGATGCTCGGGTGGATCGCCCTCGCTCACGAGGACCTTCACTCCTATCTTCGGGCTCCTTCGTGGTACGACTCCCTGGACGGCCCGGGTGAGGGGCGCCCGGAGTCCGTCGCCTACTTCTCGCCCGAATACGGCATCACCGCCGTCCTCCCGCAGTATTCCGGAGGCTTGGGTATCCTCGCGGGCGACCACCTCAAGAGCGCCTCCGACCTCGGTGTGCCGATCATCGGGATCGGGCTGTTGTATGGGGCGGGATACTTCCGGCAGGCCCTGGCCCTCGATGGTTCGCAGACCGAGTCCTATCCCGAACTCGATCCCTTCGACCTGCCGCTCCACCCGCTTCACCGCGA
>CAYTLH010000233.1:0-9323 GCA_964438525.1 uncultured Demequinaceae bacterium
CTCGCGGGAGTTCCTCGCCCCCCGGCCCGTGTCCGACCTGGAGCAGGCCGCCCTGGAACCGCGCCTGCGTCCCGCCGTCTCCGACCTCGTCGGCGTCCTCGATCGCCTGGGGCTCCGCACCCTCGGGGACCTCGCCTCCCTCCCGCCGGGCGACGTCCTGGCCAGGTTCGGCGGCCTGGGGGCCTGGGCCCTCCGGCTGGCGTCCGGGGGGGACCTCGCGCCGCCGACGGCCCGAAGGGTCGAGCGGGACATCGAGGTGCGCGAGGAGTTCGAGGACGGGGTGGGGAGCGTCGAGGCGCTGGCGTTCGCCGCGAGGAGGGTGGCCGAGGCCCTCGACCGGGAGATGCTGGGGGCGGGGGTGAGGTGCCTCAAGGTCGCGGTCTCCGTGACGACCGAGCGGGGGGAAAGGCTCGAGCGGGTGTGGAGGACCGACGTGGGAACGCCGGGGGCGTTCGTCCGCCACATGACGGACCGGGTCCGGTGGCAGGTGGAGGGGTGGTTGAGCGGCACCGCCGCGGGGCCCGAGCCCTCCGCTCTGACCTCCCTGACCCTCGCCGCCCTCGAGGTGGTGGCCCAGGGCGCGGAGCAGGACCTCCTCTGGGGAGGGGCGTCCGGCGCGGATTCCCGGGCGCACCGGGCCATGGAGCGCATCCAGGGGCTGGTCGGCGCCGAATCCGTGCTGGTCCCGGAGGAGCAGGGGGGCCGCACCCCCAGGGACCGGACCCTCCTCGTCCCCTGGGGGCAGGAGCCCCCGGCCATCCGCCGCATCGACCTTCCCTGGCCCGGGCGCCTCCCCGACCCCGCCCCCGCGACCGTGCTCGCCGTTCCCGAGCCGATCGGCCTCCTGGACGCCGGCGGGAGGGCCGTCTCCGTGACCGAAAGGCTTCGGGTGACCGCTCCCCCCACCTGGGCGGTCGTCGGAGGGGATTCCGTCGCCGTCGAAGCGTGGGCGGGTCCCTGGCCGGTCGTCGAGAGGTGGTGGTCGGAGGACGGCGATTGGAGGACATTCCTCCAGGTGGCACTGGCCGACGGCAGGGCCGTCCTGGTCGCCTACCGAGCCAACCACCCCGCCGACCATCCGGCCGAGTGGACCCTGGAGGCGATCTATGACTGACGTCGGGTTCGCCGAACTCCACGCCCATACGGCCTTGTCGTTCCTCGACGGGGTGAGCCAACCGGCCGCCATGGCGGCGGAGGCCTCCCGCCTCGGCCTCTCCGCCCTCGCCGTGACCGACCACGATGGCCTGTATGGCGTCGTCCAGTTCGCCGAGGCCGCCCGGGCCGTCGGGCTTCCGACGGTCTTCGGGGCCGAACTCAGCCTCCCCGCCGTCGACCCCTCCGGCCGGCCCATCCTCGACCCGCCGACCGGGATCCCCGATCCCCGGGCGACCCACCTCGTCGTCCTCGCCCGGGGGTCGGCCGGGTACGCGAGGCTCTCCAGGACGATCGGGCTCGGGCACCTGGCGACGGGGGAGAAGGGCCTGGCCCGGTACACGTACGAGGGATTGGCCGAGGCGGCCGCGGGGGAGTGGGTCGTGCTGACCGGGTGCCGGAAGGGACCGGTGAGGCGGGCTCTCGCCGCCGGCCGGGGTGGGGCGGAGGAGGGGGGAGAGGCGCCCATCCGCGCCGAGGGGGTCTCCGCCGCGAGAAGGGAACTCGACCGGCTCGTCGCGCTCTTCGGGAGGGAGAACGTCGCCGTCGAGGTCACGGAGGGCGGGGGGCCGTACGACGGGGAGAGGAACGACGCCCTCGCGGCCCTCGCCCGGGACCTCTCCGTCCCCCTCGTCGCCACCTCGAACGCCCACTACGCCACGCCCCGGGACGCCGACCTCGCCGCCGCCGTCGCCTCCGTCCGGGCCCGGTCCTCCCTCGACGACATGGACGGGTGGCTGCCCGGGGCGCCGGCCGCCCACCTGCGCTCCCCCGGGGAGATGCTCCGCCTCCACCGCCGCCACCCCGAGGCCGTCTCGACCGCCCATCGGATCGGCCTCGAATGCGCCTTCGACTTGAGGCTCGTCGCCCCCAAACTCCCGCCCTACCCTGTGCCCGACGGCCACGACGAGGCCTCGTGGCTCCGGGAGTTGACGATGCGGGGGGCGGCCGAGCGCTACGGCCCCCCGGGGGCGGAGCGGGTGGAAGGCGCCTACGCCCAGATCGAGCACGAACTCGGGATCATCGAGAGGCTCGGCTTCCCCGGGTACTTCCTTATCGTCCACGACCTCACCCGCTTCTGCCGGGAGAGGGGGATCCTCTGCCAGGGCCGGGGATCGGCCGCCAACAGCGCCGTGTGCTACGCCCTCGGGGTGACGGCCGTCGACGCCGTCACCCACAGGCTCCTCTTCGAGCGCTTCCTCGCGCCCGAGAGGAACGAGCCCCCGGACATCGACGTCGACATCGAATCCGGGCGGCGGGAGGAGGTCATCCAGTACGTCTATGAGAGGTTCGGCAGGATCAACGCCGCCCTGGTCGCCAACGTCATCTCCTACCGCCCCCGCTCCGCCGTTCGGGACGCCGCTCGCGCGCTCGGGTACGACGTCGGACAGCAGGACGCCTGGTCTAAGTCCATCGACCGCTGGTCGTCCCTCACGTCCCCCCAGAAAGATCACGAGGAGTGGTCCGCCTTCTATCCCGTTCTCGCCCGGGACGGGAAGTCGCCCAGGAAGCCTCGGACCCGTCCGGCCCCCCGACACTCGGCCTCCGACCTCGACCACATCCCGGGCCCCGTCCTCGACCTCGCCGACCGGCTCCTGAAGCTCCCCCGACACCTCGGCATCCACCCCGGCGGGATGGTCCTGTGCGACCGGCCCGTCGTCGACGTCTGCCCGGTCGAATGGGGGCGCATGCCCGGCCGGACGGTCCTCCAATGGGACAAGGACGACTGCGCGGACGCCGGCCTCGTCAAGTTCGACCTCCTCGGGCTCGGGATGCTCTCGGCCCTCCATCACGCCTTCGACTGCGTGAAGGAGACCGAGGGAGTGGAGCTCGCCCTCCACTCGCTCCCGCAGGAGGACCCTCGGGTATACGACCTCCTGTGCGCGGCCGACACGATCGGGGTCTTCCAGGTGGAGAGCCGCGCCCAGATGGCCACCCTGCCCCGGCTGAGGCCGCGGACGTTCTACGACATCGTCGTCGAGGTTGCCCTCATCCGCCCCGGCCCCATCCAGGGGGGATCCGTCCACCCGTACATCAACCGCGTCCGGGGCCGGGAGCCCGTTACCTATCCCCATCCCCTGCTCGAACGAGCCTTGTCCCGGACCCTGGGCGTCCCCCTCTTCCAGGAGCAGCTCATGCAGATGGTCATGGACGCGGCGGGCTTCACGCCGTCCGAGGCGGACCAGCTTCGCCGGGCGATGGGCTCCAAGCGCAGCGTCGAGAGGATGGAGGCGCTCCGGCCGAGGGTCATGGCGGGGATGGCGGAGAAGGGGATCGAGGGCGAGGTCGCGGAGAAGGTCTTCGAGCAGCTGATGGGATTCGTGGGGTTCGGGTTCCCGGAGTCCCACTCCTTCTCGTTCGCCTACCTCGTCTACGCCTCCGCGTGGCTCAAGGCCCACCACCCGGCCGCCTTCTACGCCGGGCTCCTCTCCGCCCAGCCGATGGGTTTCTACTCGCCCCAGTCCCTGGTGGCCGACGCCCGACGTCACGGGGTGACGGTGCTCAGGCCCTCCCTCGTCCGGTCGGGCGTCCGGGCCAGGGTGGAGAGGCTGGAGGCCCCCGCCGAGCCCTCAGCCGATCTCCGGGAGGATCTTGCCGCCCTGGTCGACGGGTCGCCGGCCCTCGCCGTCCGGATGGGGCTGGACTCGGTGCGGGGCCTCGGGGAGGACGCCGCGGCCGCGATCGTCGAGGTTCGTGAGGAGGCGCCCTTGCGGGATCTGAGGGACGCGGCCCGGAGGATCCGGGTGCGGCCGAAGGGGCCGGCGGGGGAGTTGGGGTTCGCGCCGGAGAGAGGGCTCACGACCGCCCAGTGGGAGGGTTTGGCGACGGCCGGGGCCCTGTCAGACCTCGGGGTGACCCGTCGGGAGGGCCTGTGGGAGTCGGGGGCCTTGTCCCTCGAGGGGCCGGACACCCTCCCGGGGGTCGCGGTCGGGGTCGAGGCGCCGACCCTGCCCGGGATGAGCGATGTCGAGGAGGCCGCCGCGGACGTCTGGGCGTCCGGGGTGTCCGTGGGCGTGTATCCGACCGCGTTCGTCCGGGACCGGCTGGACTCGGAGGGGGTCCTCAGGGTCGCCGACGTCCTCACCCACGAGCCGGGTCGCCGGGTCAGGGCCGCCGGGGTCGTCACCCACCGCCAGCGCCCGCCCACGGCCGGCGGGGTGACCTTCCTGTCGCTGGAGGACGAGACGGGGGTGCTCAACGTCATTTGCACCCAAGGGGTATGGGGCAAGTACCGGACGGTCGGCCGACGTTCGTCCGCTCTCGTCGTCCGGGGGATCGTCGAGCGGGGCGACGGGGCGACGAACCTGCTGGCCGATCGCCTCGAACCGCTCAGCCTGAAGGTGCCCTCCTCCCGCTCTCGGGATTTTCGGTGAGGAAGGCCGGGGCAGGGGCAAAGGCCTTGTCCGCCGGCATGTCCCCTGGACGCTAGGTCGCGGGCCTCGAGAACAGGTGGACGATCATCGACCCCAGCCAGACGGTCCCGATGACGCCGATCAGGATCGCCAGGGCGAGGTCATGACCGAAAATGAGGATCCAGATCGTGAGGGTTAGGGTGCCAAGGGAGTGAAGACGGACCAGGCGGTGGACCAGGGAGAGGTCTTCGACCTTTCTATTCAGCGACCTGGCCCCGGTCGTGTAGCCGATCACGCCCAAAATGAAGACCAGGACCGCGATAACCCTGGGGCCGGAAATCCCGGGCCAGCCCTGATCGGTGAAATGCTCCCACGCGAGAACACCGATGACAGCGATTAGCGACGTCCAGGCGACGTCTTTCCACGTCAGTCCCATGGCCCGACAGTAACGCGAGGGGGGGCGCTCGTGCTAATCTGGCCGTCGCGCTGTGGGATATCGCCCACGCGCCGCCTGTCCGGGTGGCGGAATTGGCAGACGCGCTAGCTTGAGGGGCTAGTGCCCGCAAGGGCGTGGGGGTTCAAGTCCCCCCTCGGACACCACGGGAGGGGTCACGTGGCCGAACGGGCCCGGTCTACGAGCGAGATGAGGGATTCCCCGTCCCGGCCGTGGATCGTCAGGCTGAGCGCAGGCGCTGAACGAGAGTGGCGATCCCGAGCGACGCCACGGTGATTCCCGCCAGTATTCCTGCCCGACCCCAGTCCCAGCCGTTCCCCAGCCAGGCGCCCTGGAGGAGCCTGACGGCATGGAGCAGCGGCGTGGCTTCTCCGACCGCACCCATCGCGTCCGGCAGGACCTCGGGGGGCGGGCCGACCCCCCCGAGCATGAACATCACGAACCACAGCATGATCCCGACCCCTTGGGCGGCTCGTGCCGTGGGCATGACGAGGCCCAGCATGGTTCCGAACGCGGCAAACGTCACGGCGGCTAAGACGAATCCGGCGACGAGCAGGCCGGGACTGACGGGATTCATGGGGTTGTAGATGACCTTGGCGATACCGGCTACGAGGAACGCCCCGATCCCCGAGAGCACGAGAGTGATGATGGCGTGGGCGCCGATGATGGCCGAGCGTGGGATCGAAGAGGCCTCGAACCTGCGGAGGACGCCACGCTCCCGGTAGGTCGCGAGGTGGGTGGGGAGGTTGATGAGTCCGAGCGCCGCCACGACCACCGCGACGTACGCTCCCATGTAGTAGTCGGTCGCCCCGACCCCCATGAAGAAGATCTCCCCATCGTCACCGGTCTCGATGTCGTTTCCGAAGACGCCGCACATGACGATCATCATGATGACGGGGAGCAGGAAGACGAAGACGAGGGTGATGGGCTCGCGGAGGAGTAGCTTTCCCTCGAGCCAGGCCAGGCGAAGGGTCATCACGATGCCACCTCAGCGACGCTCTCGTCGGAGCCGTTGCCCGTGTCCCCTGTGAGAGTCAGGTAGACGTCTTCAAGGCTCGCGCGGGAGACATCGAAGTCTTCCGGGGCGAGCTTCTTCGCGGCCAGCGCGGCCGCGACCCCGACCGCCACGGATCCGGTTCCCTCGACCTCGACGGCTTCGCCGTCGACCCGGACCGCCGAGACTCCCTTGACCTTCTTTAGGAAGGCGCCGTCCCCGACCTTTGCCGTGAAGCGAACGAGGGTGGAGCCGCCGTATTTGAGGCGCAATTCCTCCGGCGTCCCCAGGGCGATGACCTTCCCGTTGCTCACGACGGCAATACGGTCGCACAGACGTTCGGCTTCATCCATGAAGTGGGTGACCAGGATGACGGTGGCCCCCCGATCTCGGATGCGCTCGATGAGCCCCCAGGCGACCCGTCTCGCGAGGGGATCCATGCCCGTCGTCATCTCGTCGAGGAAGACGACCTCGGGGTGGTTCACCAGCGAGAGGGCGACGAGGAGGCGCTGCTTCTGTCCCCCGCTGAGGGAGGCGAAGGTGGCGTTCCGCTTCGCGGTCAGGCCCCAGTCCTCCAGGAGGGCCGGCCAGTCCGACGCCCCCGGCACGCTCGCGGCGAAGAGATCCAGAGCCTCCCACACCTTAATGCGGTCGGGGAGGGCGGATTCCTGGAGTTGGCTGCCGATGCGACGCTTGACGGCCCGAAGGTTCCGGGAGGGGTCGAGGTCGAGGATGCGCAGGGTTCCGGAGTCCGGGTGGCGGAGCCCCTGCAGGCATTCGACCGCGGTCGTCTTCCCGGCTCCGTTGGGGCCGAGGATTCCGAAGATCTCGCCCCGCTCGACCTCGAAGGATACACCGTCGACGGCCCGGACATCCCCGTAGGATTTACTGAGCCCGTCAACCTGGATCACCGTTGGCACAACGAGCACAATACACCGATCTGGAGGGCGACCCCGTCCCCCCTCAGGGGGGTTCTCCCGGCCCCGAATAGGGGTTGTCCCCCAGGGGTGATCTGCTGAGGTTTCGGCCCATGCGCTCCGGTAGCCTACCCGTATGAGCCCCTTGTCGGACGTCGTCGCTCTCGCGCAGGACCTCATCCGGATCGACACCTCGAACTTCGGGGACGACAGCGGACCCGGCGAGGTCGAGGCGACAACCTACGTCGCCTCCCTTCTGACGGACCTGGGTCTCGAGCCGATCGTGCGGGAATCCGAGCCGCGGCGGACGAGTCTCACCTCCCTGTGGGAGGGTTCCGACCGGTCCCGCCCCCCCATCGTCGTCCATGGCCATCTCGACGTCGTCCCCGCCTTGGAGGAAGGCTGGACCCACCCTCCCTTCGCGGGTGAGGTGAACGGGGGGTTTCTCTGGGGGCGGGGGGCCGTGGACATGAAGGGGACCGATGCGATGATCCTCGCCTCGGTTTCCCAGATGATCGCGGAAGGGGTCAAGCCGGCCAGGGATGTCGTCCTGGCGTTTTTCGCCGACGAGGAGGCCGGCGGGGCCCTGGGGTCGCGCTTCATGGCGGAGAACCATCCCGATGATTTCCGCGGGGCAACGGAGGCCATCAGCGAGGTCGGGGGGTTTTCGGCGGAGGTCGGAGGACGCCGCACCTACCTCATCCAGACGGCGGAGAAGGGTATCCAGTGGCTCAAGCTGGTCGCCAAGGGGACGGCCGGGCACGGGAGCCTCGTCCACGAGGACAACGCCATCACCCACCTAGCCGACGCAGTCGCCCGCATCGGCCGCCACGAGTGGCCCCTGGACCTTACCCCGACCACGGAGGCCCTCCTCCAGGGGGTGGCGGACATCGTGGGGGAGGAGTATTCGTCCGACCCCGAGACCGTCGCCAGGCTGGTCTCCCACCTCGGGCATTCCGCCAGCCTGATCGAGCCGACCTTGCGCAACACCTCCAACCCCACACAATTGAGGGCCGGCTGTCAGGCGAACGTCATCCCGGGTTCGGCCGAGGCCGTCGTCGATACGCGTTTCCTTCCGGGGAAACAAAAGGATGTCTTGAGGACGATCGAGAAGTTGGCGGGGCCCAAGATCAGGATCGAGCCGGTCGTCACGGATGTGGCACTGGAATGGGACTTCGGATCCCCCCTCGTGGGGAAGATGATCGACGCCCTCGGGGCGGAGGATCCGGGGGCGCCCGTCCTGCCCTACACGCTCTTCGGGGGCACGGATGGCAAGGGCTTGTCCCGGCTCGGAATCGAGGGCTACGGATTCGCGCCCCTGCGCCTTCCGGCCGGGTTCGACTTCCCCGGAATGTTCCACGCGGTCGACGAGAGGATCCCCATCGAATCGCTCGAATTCGGGGTCCGGGTGCTGAAGAGATTCCTGGCCGATTGCTGACGGGTTCGAGGAACGGAAAGGGCAATATGCCGCCCCTTGAGGGCAGGTAACGATTGGGGAAGCAATCGTCGGCGGAGGTTCGCATTTCACCCTGGAAGCCGGTACCGTCGGAGCCATGGAATCGGACGTTCGCGAAGCTTTGCGTCACCTGACCACGGCCTTCGAGAACCACCTTGAGGCCGTCATCGAAAGGCGTGGCCCCGTGGACGCCGCCGTCGACGACTCCTATGAAGCCTTGGCCGAGGCGTTCGAGCGATACGAAGACCTCCTGGATTCCGAATACGCCGAGGATCTGCCCCTCGTTCTCGATGACGAGGACGACGGGGACGATGAGGGCGACGAGGGGGATGAGGGTGACCTCGAGGAGGCCGAGTTCGACGATGACGGCGACATCGTCGCCGAGGACGCCGACGACCCCGAGATCGAGGACATAGACGAGTTCGACCTCAGGGACGACAAGGACGACTAGCGGCCGAAGTCGAGAGGACTCTCACCGCCGCTCGGGATACCCAACCGATGGCGCGGATACCTCGTCGAGGGCATCCCGGATCGCCTCGGGAAGCGTCAGCGTGTCGGCCTCGAGCGACGGGGCCAACTGCTCGGCCGTCCTCGCCCCGACGATCGCCGAGGTCACCCCCGGGGCGTCCCTGACCCAGGCGAGGGCGACCTCGTGGAGGGACCGCCCCAGCCCGTCCGCCGCGGTGGCGAGGGCGTCGACGACGGCCCCGACCCGGGCTCCCAGGTACGGCTCGACGAAACCGGCAAGATGGTCGGACGCCCCCCTCGAATCGGACGGGATCCCGTCGCGGTACTTGCCCGTCAAGACTCCGCGGCCGAGGGGGGACCAGGCGAGGATCCCCAGCCCCAAGGCCCGAGCCGCAGGCATCACCTCCCGCTCGATGCCCCGCTGGGCGAGTGAATACTCGACCTCCGTGACGGAGAGCATTGGCCTGGTCGCGAGGGTCGCCGCCCTGGCCGTGGCCCAGCCGGGGAAGTTGCTGATTCCCACGTATCT